>JANMFP010000091.1:0-2375 GCA_031378135.1 Variovorax sp.
AGAGTTGAGAGGCGAAGTGACATAAAAATCCTAGATCAATCCAGCCGATTTGAGGGCGGCTTCCACGTTGGGTACGCTTGATTGTGACATGGCTGTCATCGGCAAACGCAGCGTGCTGCCCGCCCAGCCCATGCGGCCCAGCGCCCACTTCACAGGAATTGGGTTCGCCTCAACAAATAGATTCTTGTGCAGGGGAAGAAGTTTCTTTTGAATCGTCATCGCGGTATGGCGGTCACCATCAATCGCGGCAACGCAGAGCTCATGCATGAGGCGCGGCGCAACGTTGGCCGTGACGCTCACATTGCCGTGGCCGCCGCAAAGCATGAGGGCAATCGCGGTTGGATCGTCGCCAGAATAAATCGCAAAGCCAGCAGGCGCATCTTTGATGAGCCACTGCGCGCGTTCGATGTTGCCGGTGGCTTCTTTGATGCCGACGATGCCTTTGATTTGAGACAGGCGCAACACGGTGTCATGCGCCATATCGGCCACGGAGCGGCCGGGTACGTTGTAGAGCACGATGGGCAAATCACCCGTGGCCTCGGCAATCGCTTTGAAATGCTGGAACTGGCCCTCTTGGCCTGGCTTGTTGTAGTACGGAACGACTTGGAGCTGGCAATCTGCGCCGGCAGCGCGGGCTTTTTTGGCAAGCTCAATCGCTTCGTGCGTGGAATTCGCACCGCAACCTGCCATGATGGGCACGCGCTTAGCGCCGTGGCTTTTGGCCTGTTCGACCGACACGCGGATGATTTCCACTTGTTCTTCAACCGTGACGGTAGGCGATTCGCCCGTGGTGCCGACCACACCGATGCAGTCTGTGCCCTCAGCGATGTGCCAATCGACGAGTTTTCGCAGGGTGGGGTAATCAACGCTTCCATCAGGATGGAACGGGGTGACGAGCGCAACAATGCTTCCGGTAATTTGTTTCATGTCTCAATTCTACCTGTGGGGGCGCGTCGATTTAACTCTGTAAAGCGTGGCGCGGCGGCTGATTTGATGCTGATTTTTCGCGCACAGCAATCACGCGCTGCATGAATCGATCTGGGGCGCTTAAAAAGCCATCTTCGTAGGCGATCACGCGCAAACCGCCTTGTTGGCAAACCTGAAGTAGCTCGCCGCTCTTGAGCAAAAAATCTGGCCGCGAAGGTTTGCCCACCGTTTCATTGCCTGCTGCAAAAGTTTCGTAAATCAACACGCCGCTAGTCGCCACGCTTTGCGCAATGGTGGGCATCAGCGGGCGCCACAGATAGTTCGTCACGATCACGCCAGCGAATTGCTCGCCGGGCAAGGGCCAAGCGCCGTTTTCAATATCGGCTTCGATCAATTGGCAACGGCTTTTCTCTTCATCATTCAATTGATTCGCTATGATTTCAATAGCTGACTGCGCAATATCTATGCCGGCTACAGGGTGATTTTTCTTTAAAAAATGCAATAAATGCCGGCCTGCTCCGCAGGCGACGTCTAACACGCGGCCATTTGCCACATCGTGAGACAGGAGATGACTCCAACGTGCCACCCAAGGAGAAATATTTTCTGTGCCGTGCATCGTCAAGTCTTCAGTTTATTTCGGCTGAAACTCAGATTTAACAGCATTCAAAGCCATCTTCTCTACCCAGCCAGGCGCAATGAGTTTCAGCCAACGCCCCAGCTTGCCTTTACCCGTCATCACCACCTCGCGCTCGCGGCGATTCATGCCGTTGATGATCAGGCGCGCACACTCTTCTACAGTCATCGCGCCATCTTCCTTCAAGCCGCTTGATCCCAAAGCCTGCCCCTGCGCATTCAGCCCATGCTGGCGAATCTGCGTGAGCACCACGCCGGGATAAGCCGTCGTCACGCTCACGCCATGCGCTCGCATCTCCGCCCTCAGCGCCTCAAAAAAGCCGGCTTGTGCAAACTTAGAAGCGCTGTAAGCCGTGCGCCCCGGCACGCCAACGATGCCTGCCAGCGAACTCACCGCCACGATGCTGCCCTTGGCCGCGATCAAAGCGGGAAGCGCCGCATGCGTGCACCACACGCTGCTCCAAAAATTCACCCGCATCACATCTTCATACCAACTGAGCTTGTCGGCCGGCACTTCTTCCAACAAAGCCTGCGCAGAAATCCCCGCGTTATTGATCAGCGCATCAATGCGACCAAATTTCGCCACTGCTTGCGCAACGAGCGCCGTGCAATCCTCGCGCACGCCAACGTCCGTGCGCACGCAAAGCGTCTGCGCGCCAAGCGCCTCGCATTCCCGTGCCACAGCTTGCAGCGCATCGATCTTACGCGCCGCGAGCACCAAGCCCAAGTGCGATTTCTGGCTCGATGCCAATTGCCGCGCCACTTCAGCGCCAATGCCCTCAGAAGCTCCAGTAATAACTATTATTTTCATAGCA
>JANMFP010000034.1:0-8296 GCA_031378135.1 Variovorax sp.
CACGTCATCGTGATCGGCGGCGGCGACACCGGCTCAGATTGCGTGGGCACGAGCAACCGCCACGGCGCAGCCAGCGTCACGCAATTCGAGGTGATGCCCCAGCCCCCCGAAGAAGAAAACAAGCCCCTCGTGTGGCCCTACTGGCCGCTCAAGCTGCGCACCTCCTCCAGCCACGAAGAAGGCTGTGTGCGCGAATTCGCCGTATCGACCAAAGAATTCATTGGCGGTACAGGTAAGGATGCAGGCAAACTCACCGGCCTCAAAACCGTCCACATCGAGATGAAAGACGGCAAGCTCGTTGAAATCCCCGGCACGGAAAAGATTCACAAAGCTGACATGGTCTTCCTCGCGATGGGCTTCGTCTCCCCCGTGGCCAGCGTGATCGACGCTTTCGGTATCGACAAAGACAACCGAGGCAACGCCAAAGCCCACACCGAATTCACCGGCGGCTACGCCACCAATGTGCCCAAGGTCTTCGCAGCCGGCGATATGCGCCGTGGCCAATCGCTCGTCGTTTGGGCGATCCGCGAAGGCCGCCAGGCTGCACGGGCGGTGGATGAATTTTTGATGGGCTTTAGCGATTTGCCTCGTTGATCCATAACAGCCGATCAATCAAATCGGCAAGCCCCAAACAAACGCCCTTGTGCCATTCGGCCAGGGGCGTTTTTGCATTGATGCACACGGACTTCAAGCAGACGAGTAATGAACACTTGCAAATCATGACAATGATTTGACAGCACCACGAATAAACTCATTTCTTTTGCAATACCAATGCTTTGCAGCTGCTCGCAAACGGCCTATGAATGTGTGAACCGAATCTGCTGAAATGCTGAACGGTTTGCAGCCGTCACTAAGGATGCTGGCATCGGTTGAAGAACCGTTACGCCTTTGGCAGCGCTGGCCAACTCTTCTTGCTGAATCTGCGAAACCAAGCGACGCATATCAAAGCCCGCAAGCTCAGCGAGCTTGAGCTTGGCGGCGCGTAATTCCAAAATGATTTCGTCATTCATCGTTTTCTCCTAGCAGCTCTTCTGGAGCACAAATAAAAGGCAGCGCCAAACCCATTTGCGACAAACGCGCAGCGATCTGCGCTTGAATGACAGGGTTGGCAATATGCTTGAAATTCCAGCTCAACAAAAAATCAACGCCGTGCACAGCAGCGATAGCAATATGCAGAGCATCCTCCGCCGCTTTAGCGGGCATGATGCCCTCGGCGAGCAGCAGCTCGGCAATCTGCGCCGCTTGAGAGCTTAAGCTGAGAAGGGGAATTCCCTCCAAAGCTGCCATTCGCCGCTGAACTGCTTGCGCATCGCCAGATTTGCATTCGCGCACCACCACTTCCGAGATCAGCAACTCAAACTCAGCGCGTCGCTCCCACCAGCGGCGTGTGGTGAGCTGCCGTGCAGCGCCCGTGAGCGATGAGCTGTCGCGGGCGGTGAGGTAGCTAAAAACCGAAGTTTCTATGTAAACGCGAGGATTCATGATGCTTAGCTAGTTCTAATTGCGCAGTTTACAAGCTTGTCCCGTTTTAGAGTGTCTTTTCATCAAAAACAGCTTTGTATCTCGCACCGATTGAACCAATCACGCAGTTTGAAGTGATGCCCCAGCCGCCCGAAGAAGAAAACAAGCCCTTGGTGTGGCCTTACTGGCCTTTGAAATTGCGCACCAGCTCCAGCCACGAAGAAGGCTGCGTGCGCGAGTTCGCCGTCTCCACCAAAGAATTCATCGGTGAAAAAGGCAAGCTCACTGGCCTCAAAACCGTGCATGTCGAGATGAAAGACGGCAAGCTCGTTGAAATCCCCGGCACGGAAAAGATTCACAAAGCCGACATGGTGTTCTTAGCCATGGGCTTCGTCTCCCCGGTGGCCAGCGTGATCGACGCCTTTGGCATCGACAAAGACAACCGTGGCAACGCCAAAGCCCACACCGAATTCACCGGCGGCTATGCCACCAATGTGGCTAAGGTGTTTGCAGCAGGCGATATGCGCCGTGGCCAGAGCTTGGTCGTCTGGGCCATCCGCGAAGGCCGGCAAGCCGCGCGCGCTGTGGATGAGTTTTTGATGGGATTCAGTGATTTGCCGAGGTAAACATGCGTAAAGCGCGTGGACTGCTTACAACACATCCCCTCTTGTAGGGAGTTTGTCCCTAGTAGTTTCCCGTATCATTAGCTGCCTTACTGAGAAATCAGTGAGGCATTTTTTCTGATGAACACACATACACCACCTCGTACGCCAGCTGATGCCGACACATCTTTGATTGAACTCAAGGATGTGCATTTTGGGTATGGCACTGGCAGGAAGATCTTGGATGGTGTGAGCCTATCCATTGAGCGTGGCAAAGTGACTGCTTTGATGGGCGCATCTGGCGGCGGCAAGACGACTGTTTTGCGGCTCATTGGTGGGCAAGTCAAAGCGCAACAAGGCGAAGTCCGTTTTGATGGTCAAGATATTTCTGCACTGGATCAAAACGGCTTATACGCCGTGCGCCGGCGCATGGGCATGCTGTTTCAGTTTGGGGCGATTTTTTCGGATTTGAGCGCGTTTGAGAATGTAGCGTTCCCGTTGCGTGAGCTCACCGATCTTTCTGAGCCGATGATTCGCGATATTGTGCTGATGAAGCTGCATGCGGTGGGCCTGCGCGGGGCGCGGGATTTGATGCCGAGTGAGCTCTCGGGCGGCATGGCACGGCGCGTGGCGCTAGCGCGAGCAATGGCTCTTGACCCGGATTTGGTGATGTATGACGAGCCGTTTGCTGGCCTCGATCCGATCTCGCTAGGCACGGCTGGGCAGCTCATTCGCCAGCTTAATGATGCGCTTGGCATCACAAGTGTGATCGTCTCGCATGATCTCGAAGAGACTTTTCTGATTGCCGATCATGTGATTATTTTGGCCAATGGCAAAATTGCTGTGCAAGGCACGCCAGAAGAAGTGAAGCACAGCACAGATCCGCTGGTGCATCAGTTTGTGAACGCCAAGGCCGATGGGCCCGTGAAGTTTCACTACCCAGGCGCGACGATCGAAGAAGATTTTGGCTCAGGCCTCAACACAGGGAGCCACAAATGAGTTGGCTCAACCCCTCAGATATCGGCTTTGCAGTGCGCACCCAGCTGGCCAACATGGGGCATGCGGCGCGCTTGTTTGCGCGCTTGCTTGCACTGGCTGGCGCGAGCATCAAGCGCTTTGGCCTGGTGCGCGATCAGATTCATTTTTTGGGTAACTATTCGCTGCTGATCATCACGGTAAGCGGCCTTTTCGTCGGCTTCGTGCTTGGGCTGCAGGGCTATTACACCTTACAGCGCTATGGCGCAGCGGATTCGCTGGGTCTCTTGGTGGCGCTCAGCTTGGTACGGGAACTCGGCCCCGTCGTGACGGCTCTGCTCTTTGCAGGGCGTGCCGGCACGGCGCTCACGGCCGAGGTGGGCATCATGAAGCGAGATGAAGTGTTGGCTTACATGGAGATGAGCGCGATTGATCCGATCCGCCGCATATTGGCACCGCGCTTTTGGGGTGGCGTGATTGCGATGCCCGTTTTAGCGGCGGTGTTTTCTGCGGTGGGCATTCTTGGCGGGTATGTGGTGGGCGTGCTGATGATCGGCATTGATGGCGGCGCGTTTTGGAGCCAGATGCAAGGCGGCGTGGATGTGTGGCGCGATGTGGGTAACGGCATCATCAAAAGTATCGTGTTTGGGTTCGCCGTGACTTTTATTGCGTTGCTGCAGGGTTTTGAAGCGCAGCCAACGCCAGAAGGCGTTTCGCGCGCCACCACACGCACCGTGGTGATGGGCAGCTTAGCTGTACTGGGCTTGGATTTCATGCTAACGGCGATGATGTTTTCAATTTAGAAATGGGACAAACGATGCAACGCACTAAAAATGATCTCTGGGTTGGCCTGTTTGTGTTGATTGGCGCTGCGGCTGTACTTTTTTTAGCTTTGAAATCAGCGAACTTGCTTTCATTCAATTTCGATTCAACCTATCGAGTTACCGCTAAGTTTGACAACATTGGAGGTCTGAAGGCTGGCTCGGCGGTGAAAAGCGCGGGTGTCGTTGTGGGCCGTGTGGAATCCATCACGTTTGATGACAAAACCTTTCAAGCCCGCGCCACGCTCGAGATGCAAAGCAAATTTGCTTTTCCAAAAGACAGTTCTCTCAAAATCCTCACCAGTGGCTTGCTCGGCGAGCAATATGTTGGCATGGAAGCGGGTGCAGAGGAAAAAACTCTCGTTGCCGGCGACACGATCAAAGCCACGCAATCTGCCGTGATTTTAGAAAACCTCATCTCTCAATTTTTGTTCAGCAAAGCGTCTGAAGGCGGCTCATCGAACGCCAACGGCCCGAAGAAATGAATTTAAATACAAAAAACTTTATCGGAAGTAACACTATGAAATCAATAGCGCGCAGCGCAATATATATGCCGGCGATCCTTTGTTTTCTTTTGATAACAGGTTGTGCAAGCGGTCCACAAGCCAATCCAACGGATCCACTCGAGCCTTTTAACCGCGGTATTTATAGCTTCAATGATGGCGTAGATAAAGCCGTGCTCAAACCAGTTGCTGAAGGCTATCGCGCCGTGACGCCACAATTGGTGCGAGCAGGCGTGAGCAATTTGTTCAACAACCTTGAAGATTTATGGTCAAGCATAAATGGTGTGTTGCAATTGCGCCCGCAAGTTGCTGCCGATAATTTCATGCGGTTCACGACCAATTCTGTCTTTGGTTTGGGTGGAGTATTAGACATTGCAACCGAAGCGGGCATCGAGCGCAAGACTGAAGATTTAGGCAAGACGCTGGGGCGCTGGGGCGTGCCTGCCGGCCCTTACATCGTGATACCGCTTTTGGGCCCCAGCACGGTCCGCGATGCATCAACTATTCTCGTTGAAAGACGCTACAGCCCACTCAGCCAAATCAATGACACCGGCGCACGCAACGGCTTAACCGTACTCAACCTTGTGGATACGCGCACCAATCTACTGCGTCTGACAAATATGCTCGATGAGATGGCCCTAGACAGATACAGCTTTACTCGCGATTCTTTTCTGCAGCGCCGCAGAGCCGATATTTATCGCCCAGGCCAAGAAAAAGATGACGAAAGACTAGAAATGCAAGAAAAGAAGTGAGCTTCTACACGCCTACGAAAGCCCAAGTATGTTGTGTCAATATTCAGTAACACTGCATTCAGTGTGATCATTCTTGCAACTTGTATCCTTAAATCTTGTTCCAAGCGTTATCAGCTACAAGCCCCGTTAATGAGGGGCAGCTTGAAAGGAAACTCAAATGAACCGCCGTCTTTTTTCTTCCCTACCCGCACTGCTCACATCGCTTGCGCTACTCACCAGCGCAACAAGCTTCGCGCAAACCGCTGAGGCACCAGATGCCTTCATCAAGCGCTTGTCTGTTGATGTGCTTGACACCATCAAGGCCGATAAAGCCATTCAAGGCGGCGACGTGAGCAAGATCACGGCCTTGGTCGACACAAAAATCATGCCCAACGTGAATTTCCAGCGCATGACGGCCTCTGCAGTCGGGCGCGCATGGCGCACCGCCACGCCCGATCAGCAAAAGCGCTTGGAGGGTGAATTCAAAGCACTTTTGATGCGCACCTATTCTGGCGCGCTATCTGAAGTTAAAGACCAAAGCATCGTGATGAAGCCCCTGCGCATGGCTGCAGATGATACGGAAGTCACTGTGCGCAGTGAAATCAAGGGCCGTGGTGACCCAATTGCATTAGATTACCGCGTTGAAAAAGCTGGCTCAGCCTGGAAAATTTACGACTTGAATGTGGCAAGCGTTTGGCTTGTTGAAACGTATCGCACGCAGTTTGCGCAAGAAATCAACGCCAACGGCATCGATGGCTTGATTGCAAAATTGGCCGAGCGCAACAAAAGCCGTAAATAAACGACTAAAAGCTGATCATGCTCGTCTTGCCTGCTGACATCACCCACGCCAACGCGCGCACCTGTGCCCATATGTTGGCGCAGGCCCTGCGTGCGCTGCCGCAAGCAGTCGTGGTTGATGCATCAGGCTTGCAGAAGTTTGATTCATCTTCTATTGCCGTTTTGCTCGAATGCAGGCGTGAAGCCCAGTTACTGGGTAAAAGTTTCTCTGTGCGCAACCTTCCCGCCCGTCTGCGAGCCTTGGCTGCGCTGTATGGCATAGCAGAGTTGTTGCCAGCTGCGCCGTAGGCCCAATCCTGCGCTGCATGCTCTATCCGCCCCCTACAATAGAGGGCTAATGACCATCGCTATTTCCGTTAATTCCGTCACCAAGCGCTACGAAGGCGCCAAAACCGAAAGGGGCAACCTCACAGCCCTCGACAGCGTCAGCCTCAATATCGAGGAAGGCGAATTTTTTGGCCTGCTTGGACCCAATGGCGCTGGCAAAACGACACTGATCAGCATCCTTGCGGGCCTCACCCGAGCCACCAGTGGCTCAATCACCGTGCATGGCCACGATGTGCAAAAAGATTACGCAGCCGCCCGCAAAAAGCTCGGTGTCGTGCCGCAAGAGTTGGTGTTTGACCCGTTTTTCAGCGTGCGTGAATCGCTGCGCATTCAATCGGGCTATTTCGGCGTGAAAAACAACGAGGCCTGGATTGATGAATTGCTCACCAGCCTCGGCTTGATGGACAAGCAGCATGCCAACATGCGCCAGCTCTCCGGCGGTATGAAGCGGCGTGTGCTGGTGGCGCAAGCGCTGGTGCACAAGCCGCCGGTGATCGTGCTCGATGAGCCCACGGCAGGTGTGGATGTGGAGCTGCGGCAAACACTGTGGCAATTCATTGCCAAGCTCAACAGATTAGGCTCCACTGTGCTGCTGACCACGCATTACTTAGAAGAAGCAGAAGCTTTGTGTGGTCGTCTTGCCATGCTCAAACAAGGCAAGGTGGTGGCGCTGGAGAAAACCTCTACGCTCCTCAAAGCTGCATCATCGAATGTGCTCCGCTTTAAAATTGATAGCGAACTTCCCAGCGATCTCGCCGGCAAAGCCCGAATTACGGGCCGAATCGTGCAATTCCCTGCACACAACGCATTAGAAATCGAGCAATACCTCGCAGCCGTGCGCAGCGCGGGCATCGAGGCACAAGACGTGGAAATTCGCAAAGCTGATTTAGAGGATGTGTTCCTTGATGTGATGGGAGCTGCATCATGAGTCTCTCCCAAAAACTCAGCGGCTGGCAAACCCTGTTTTACAAAGAAGTGCTGCGCTTTTGGAAAGTTGGCGCGCAAACCGTCGGCGCGCCCATTCTTACTGCCGTGCTTTACATGCTGATCTTCGGCCATGTGCTGGAAGACCATGTGAAGGTCTATGACAAGATCAGCTATACCGCTTTCCTCGTGCCTGGCCTCGTGATGATGAGCGTGTTGCAAAACGCGTTTGCCAACAGCTCGTCGAGCCTGATCCAAAGCAAGATCATGGGCAATCTGGTGTTCCTCTTACTCACACCGCTCTCGCACCGTGCTTGGTTTGTGGCCTATGTGGGCTCATCAGTGGCGCGCGGCTTGGCTGTTGGTCTTGGCGTGTTGGCTGTAACTTGGTGGTTTGGTAAGCCAAGCATGGTGGCGCCGCTTTGGGCACTTGTCTTCGCTGTTCTTGGCGCGGCCATGCTAGGCGCTATGGGTTTGATCGCGGGCCTGTGGGCAGAAAAATTTGACCAAATGGCAGCGTTTCAAAACTTCATCATCATGCCCATGACGTTTCTCTCCGGCGTGTTTTATTCCATCCATTCGCTGCCCGCATTTTGGCAAAGCGTGAGCCATCTCAATCCGTTTTTCTACATGATTGATGGCTTTCGCTATGGTTTCTTTGGCGTGAGCGATGTGTCGCCTTGGGTGAGCCTCGCCGTTGTGGGCATTGCGTGTGGTGCTGTCTCTTTGGTGGCGTTGCATTTGCTCAAAATTGGCTACAAGATTCGCGGATAAGATGACCCCCACGCTTCGTCACTTCGTGTACTTCACTGCCCCCCGAGGGGGCCGCAAATGCCTTGGGGCGGCCCGGCGGCATTTCACATTTCTATGAACTCAGACCAACTTCAACAAATCATCCATACCGGTCTCAATTGCCAACACCTTGAGGTCGATGGCGATGGCCGCCATTGGAGCGCCGTGATCGTCTCACCTGAATTTGAAGGCAAGCGATTGATTCAGCGCCATCAGCGTGTCTATGCCACACTTGGTAACCGAATCAAGACCGATGAAGTGCATGCACTTTCGATGAAAACTTACACGCCTGCTGAATGGGCAGCGCAAGAAAAATAATCCACCATGGACAAACTCAAAATTCGCGGCGGCAAGCGCCTCTC
>JANMFP010000099.1:0-4530 GCA_031378135.1 Variovorax sp.
ACGATCACGCGGCTGAGCGCATCGGCGCGCATGGCTTCTGGCGAAATCCTTTGCTTTGCAGCAGCAATTTCTTCGCGCTTTACTTCAATGATTTTTTTGAGAATGTCAGACATGCTGTTTACAAAGCGTGGCGTAGGTCGATAGGTCTTGAGGCGATATTGCTGAACTAGCAACGAGTCGGTAATGGCTCTCCCTGACAATCTTCACTTCCGAGGCCTCCACAATGAGTTCGAACATAGCAATTCTGCCATCGTCCATAAATTGTGCAGAAACAGGTCTACAAAGCAGATGTGGGAACTTCTGCGCACAACAAGCAGCGTCTTGAACGGTTTGTACCATGCCATGCTTGTCGTTGCCGCCTTTTGCTTGAACTGGGACGACGAACTGCCGCCCAAACGAATCGACGCCGACATAAATTTCATCAATCTCTATCTGGCCTATATTCTTGACCGTTGTACGTAAGTGATTTTGAAGCGAATAGCTGGTGATGCCCAGAAAAATATCGATCAAACGGTTGTAGCGAACTTTAGCTAGCAAGGCTTGTTCGTCACCGAGAGCGTGCTTTGTAATGATCTCGGGTGTTGAGTCTGGAATCTTAATGGTGAGTAGCTCTTCGCGCGGGATGATGCGATTAAATTTGACCAAACGAAAGCGATAGCTGGCTTTTCCCGCGCTTTCAATGATCCATTCCATCCCTTTTTTTGCGGTGCTAGTGATTGATTCCGGTAAGTCGTTTCGATAACGAAATGTGTAAATCAAATCGCCTAGATTCTTTGGCAGAGGAATCGCTAAATCTCTAGCGAAACTTGTGATTTCCTCGCGTTGAAAGTCGAACGTGTCTGTGCCCTTGCGAAAGTGCGCTTTGAAGATGGCTTCGATGAGTGCGCTATAACGATTTTGAGCAGCGGATTGATTTGTGGACTTGGCCGCTAGCTTAGGCATGTTGTGTACCTCCTAGGAATAGCTCTTTTTGAGTCGAGCCTGTTCTGTTGCGTTGAGGAATCACATTTGAGGCCACTTGAAAATGACGGGATGCTTGACTGATATTAAATGTAAGGTGCTCAGGGTTACCACAAACCAAAGATTTGGAAGGCTTGGAAGGTTTGATGTCTAAAGCTTCAATTATTTCTGCGCCAACAGCGCGAGCTAAACGTGGCGGTACGCTGTTACCAATTTGACGAAAACCATGCCACTTGGTCACTGAAAACCTGAACCAATCTGGGAACGAATGGAGTCGCGCTGCTTCTCGGACAGTGATGACACGCGGCAGAACAGGATGAATGGGCCTAGGCGCGGTAAACGCACCGCGCTGGCTATCTGTGCCAGCGCGCAGAGTGTTCGAAACACCTTTCAGATCAAGTTTAAAGAAACGGCTTACTGGCTCTGCTGTTCCGGCTTGAGTGGATATAAAGCGTTGCCGTGATAGTTCAGTGTGGATTGTGCGCATGCTGGCGCTCAAGAAATTTAGATCGAACTCACGCGGGTGGCTGTAATCGCCTCGTTCTTTTTCAATACAACGCAGTTGCTTGGCGTAGCAGCTATCTGTATTCCAGCGCATTGGAGCGCTATCAGTATCCAAAAGGGCTTCTATATGGTCAGCATCTGGCAAATCGGCGATGGCGTCCAGCACAGTTATTTTCTCTGCTTGTTTTTTGGGGTATCGAGGCAGTGCAAGACCAGCCCTTGCAGCTATCAAAAACAAACGCTCCCTCTTCTGCGGGACTCCGAAATCGGCTGCGTTTAAGACGCGGTAGGGCGATTTAACTTGATAGCCAGCGTTTATAAGTGCGGCGATCAATTCATCCAGAAATGTTGCATGCTTACCTAATGTTAAGCCCTTGACGTTTTCAAACAGACAATACTTTGGTTTGATCTCATCAACCAGACGCACAAAATGGTGTACCAGTTGGTTGCGAGGGTCATCCATCGCGCGTTTACCCATCAGAGAAAAGCCTTGGCATGGTGCTCCACCAGCCACGAGATCAACATCAATATCTTGCAAATTAGCCAACTTGCGAAGCCTATCTCCCGATAATTGCACAACGCTCTCACAAATCACTTTAGTTAGCGGAAAGTTGTACTCATGCACTGCGCAATGAATGGGGTCAATTTCTACGGCAGCTGCTACGTCAAAACCAGCTTGCTCGAGACCCAAAGACAAGCCGCCTGCACCTGCAAATAGGTCAATGGCTATCGGACGCATTTTGGGCATGATGTCAATACTTTGAGAGGTGGATGATCTGCGTAAATATACAGTATTTAGGCTCGCAGCGGCATGATGTGTGCGGCATCAATCGGCACACTGAGCGTGATGTCGCCACCCGTGTTGATTTGCATCGCGGCGAGTTGCGCGGTCGGTAGGTTCAGTTGAATCGAATCTTGTGTGTTTTGAACGGCTAAGCGGCACAGGCTGATTTCGCCCAAAGGCAGCATTTCTTCAACGGTGCAACGCAGGTGATTGGCGTCAACGGTGTGCGCTTGTGTCTTCGCGATCACTTGCAGTTCTTCGCCAGCAAGCACCCAGGTGACTTGCGTGCCGCTCTCGATCTTGCCTTTGTCTCGCACTTTGAGGCGCAGCTCGCCCCACTGGAGCCAAGCCTTGCCTTCGCCAGTGCTGTGAAACTGCGCATGAAAATGATTGTGGATGCCGACCAATTGCGCCACGCGGGCATTGCGTGGGCTGCGCATGACTTGCGCGGGTGGGCCGCTTTGCAGGCTCTGGCCAGCATCGATGATGACCATGCGGTCGGCCAAGCGCCTTGCTTCATGTAAATCGTGCGTCACCAAAACAATCGGTACATTCAGGCTCTGCCGCAGTTGCGCCAGCTCGCGGTAAAGCACTTGGCGCATCGGCGCATCCACGGCAGAAAACGGCTCATCGAGCAAGAGCACGCCGTTGCCGCCTTGGATGCGCGCAGCAGCGCGAGCCAGCGCCACGCGCTGCTGCTGGCCGCCCGAGAGCTCATGCGGCAAGCGTGTCCCTAGCTCAGCCATGCCCAGCCGCTCCAGCCAGTTTTTTGCATCATTTTTGGCATCTTTTAAGCCATCTTTTGAGTTTGTACCCGGCGTGTTTTCTGCATAGATTGCTATGTTTTCAATAGCGTTTAAATGCGGGAACAAAGCGTAGTGTTGAAACACCAAACCCACGCGGCGCTGCTGTGCGGGCAGGCCAATATTTTGCGCAGAATTCATCCAAACTTGATCGCCTAGGCGCACTGTGCCGGCTAAATCGCGGCTTTGATGCAAGCCGGCAATGCTGCGCAAAAGCGTCGTCTTGCCACTGCCCGATGCGCCTACGAGCGCAATCAGCTCGCCCGGCGAGCAATCAAATTCAGCTTGCAGCCGCACGGGGCGCTCGCTGCTCAGTTGCACATGCAGGCCGGCACTCATGATCTGTTTTGCTTCCTGCGCTCGCTCATGAACACCGCCACCAAAGCCGCCAGCGCGCAGATCACCAGCGTAGCCGCCATGATGTGCGCGCTGCGCTCGTCGAAGGCTTGCACGCGGTCATAAATGGCAATAGAAAGCGTGCGCGTTTCGCCCGCCACCGAGCCGCCCACCATCAGCACCACGCCGAATTCACCGAGAGTGTGCGCTAACGTCAAGGCGATGCCGGCCAACACGCCGGGCGCGGCCAGCGGCAGCTCAATCTTGCGAAATGTTTGCCAAGGTGTGAGCCCACCCACCCAAGCCGCCTCACGCAAGCTGGGCGCGATGCTTGCAAAAGCGCGCTGAATCGGTTGCACCATGAAGGGCAGGTTCACCAGCATGCTGGCCACGAGCAGCCCCTCGAAGCTGAAGACCAACTGCAGATTGAGCGCCTGGCCCAGCCAGCGCCCCAGCGCCGAGCCTTGCCCAAAGGCCAGCAGGAAATACAGGCCGACCACTGTGGGCGGCAGCAACAGAGGCAGCATCAGGAGCGCTTCGGCCAGTGGACGGCCGCGCCAACGCGTGCAGGCGAGCCAGCGTCCCAGCCACAAACTGGGCAAGAGCAACAAGGCCGCTGTCGAAGCTGCCAGCAGCAGAGAGACACGCGCGGCAGGCCAATCCATGCGCGTGATTCTCGCAAAGGGCTTTAGCGCGGATCGTCCAGCCCGTGGCGGCGCAACAGTTCGCGCATTTCGGGACGGGCAATGAAATCGACAAAGGCCTGCGCTGCGGGCGGCGCGTTTTTGAGAATGACCAGGCGTTGATGCAGAGGCGCGTGCAGGTCTTCGTCCAGCAGAGCGTACCGCGTGGCCTTGGTCACCTCGGGCACGCGCGCCAGCGAGAGCGAGACGATGCCTGCCTGCGCTGCGCCGCTGGCGACAAACTGCGTGGCCTGGGCCACGTTTTCTCCGAGCACGAGTTTGGGTTGGGCCAACTCCCACAGGCCCACACTTTGCAAGGCCTCCCGCGCGGCGCGGCCATAGGGGGCGTGTTCAGGGTTGGCGATGGACAGACGCTTGATCGTCCCCATCTGCGCGCGCAGGCCGGCCAGGCGTGCGTCCGGCCTCAGACCAGAACGGCTCGCCACCAGCCAGGCCAGAC
>JANMFP010000117.1:0-3864 GCA_031378135.1 Variovorax sp.
CATTGCTATGGTGATCAATCTGGGGGCGTATGCCACGGAGATCATTCGTTCAGGCATTGAGGTGACGCCGAGAGGGCAAATTGAAGCGGCGCAGAGTTTGGCGCTTGCTCCGAGGCAGATTTTTGTTCGCGTGGTGTTGCCGCCTGCGCTTAAAAAAGTGTGGCCCGCTTTGGTCAGCCAAATCATCATCGTGATGCTGGGCTCGGCGGTCTGCGGGCAAATTTCTACCGAAGAGTTGAGCTATGCGGCCAACTTGATTCAGAGCCGCAACTTCCGCGCGTTTGAAGCCTTTTTGATCGCGACAGCGATTTACCTTGCTCTATCTATTGCGCTGCGCAAACTGCTGCAATGGATTGGGGCAAGATTTATCTTTTAAGAGCACAGCATGGTTGAATTCACGCTTTGGGACATCAATCGCAATCTGCTACTTGCAGCGCGTTGGACGGTGTTGCTCTCCATCATGGCTTTCGTAGGCGGCGGCTTGGTTGGCTTGGGGCTGCTGCTGGCGCGCTTGTCGCCGTCCGTTTGGCTCAAGCGCTTTGTCAATGTCTATGTGCAGCTGTTTCAAGGCACGCCACTGCTCATGCAGCTTTTCTTGGCTTATTTCGGCATTGCGCTGTTTGGCATCAAAACAAGTGCCTGGACAGCCGCTTTTGTGGCGCTGACGCTCTACACCAGCGCTTTCTTGGTGGAGATTTGGCGCGGCTGCGTGGAATCGATTCCCAAAGGGCAATGGGAGGCGAGCGACAGCCTCGCGCTGTCTTTCATGGAAAAGCTGCGCCATGTGATCTTGCCGCAAGCTTTGCGCGTTGCCATTGCTCCTACAGTAGGCTTTCTCGTACAAGTGATCAAAGGCACAGCGCTGGCCAGCGTGATCGGTTTTGTAGAGCTCACCAAAGCCGGCACGATGATCACGAATGCCACTTTCAAACCTTTCATTGTTTATACCTGCGTCGCGCTGTTTTATTTTGCGCTGTGCTTTCCGATCAGCGCGTATGCCAAACGCTTGGAGCGCAAGCTGCGGCCTGCATAAATTTGTATGACGACACCTTCTATGCCTGAATCCTCCATCATCGAAATCTCTCAACTGCGCAAATCTTTTGGCAGCAACGAAGTGCTCAAAGGCATTGATTTATCCGTTGCGCCTGGCGAAGTGATTGCCATCATCGGCAAGAGCGGCTCGGGCAAGAGCACACTGCTGCGCTGCATCAATGGCCTCGAAGTATTTCAAGGCGGCAGCCTCACCGTACAAGGCCAGCCGCTCCTGCATGACAAGCCCGAGGCCATGCGCAGCCTGCGGCAAAAAGTCGGCATGATTTTTCCGAGCTTTAATTTGTTCCCGCATTTGAGCGTCGGTAAAAACATCATGCTTGCGCCATCTCTCGTGCAAAAACGCGATGCGGTGCAGGGCGAAGCGACTGCTAGAAAACTACTCGATCGCGTTGGCTTGGCAGAAAAATTTGATGCGATGCCTGATCAACTCTCAGGCGGCCAGCAGCAGCGCGTGGCGATTGCGCGAGCCCTCGCCATGGAGCCCGCCGTGTTGCTTTGCGATGAAATCACCTCCGCGCTCGATCCTGAATTGGTCGGCGAAGTGCTCAAAGTGGTGGAAGGTCTCGCGCAAGAAGGTATGACCTTGCTCATGGTGACGCATGAGATGAGCTTCGCCCGCAAGGTGAGCAACCGCGTGATCTTCATGCACCAAGGCCGCGTGCATGAGATGGGCCCGCCCCAGCAACTCTTTGGCAGCCCGCAAACGCCAGAGCTCAAGCAATTTCTCTCATCGCTCACGGATTAGTGGCCTCAGCTGTCACGCCAATGCCTTCAAGATGCGGCATGATCGTTGAATGAAGCATGAAACCGTTTTAGTTAAACACTCATTTATTGATAGCAATCTACGCACATTCTATGCCGGCTACCGTTGGTTTTTGCTCTTAAATTGCCTCATAATTTGGGGCATGACCAACGCTACTGCACAAACCTCATTCTTCGATCTTCAAGGCCATCGCGGTGCGCGCGGGCTCTTGCCAGAAAACACACTGCCCGCCTTTGAGAAAGCCATTGAGCTAGGCGTCACCACGCTAGAGCTCGATGTCGGCGTGAGCAAAGACGGGCATGTGGTGATCAGCCATGATCGCGCGCTCAACCCTGAGATCACGCGCGATGCCAAAGGCGCGTATCTCACCGAGCCTAAATTGGTCAATCGCCTCACCCTCGCCGAGCTCAAAACCTACGACGTAGGCCGCATCAACCCTGAGAGCGCGTATGCCAAGCGCTTCCCCGATCAGCAGCCCCTCGACGGCACGCGCATGCCCGCGCTCTCCACGCTCTTCAAGCACGTGAAAAAGCTCGGCAACACAAAAGTGCGCTTCAACATCGAAACCAAAATCTCCCCCGAAAAGCACAACGACACGGTGAGCCCTTCCGTCTTCGCGCGCAAGCTGCTCGATCTCGTGCGCGAGCACGGCATGCAAAGCCGTGTGACGGTGCAGAGCTTCGATTGGCGCACCTTGCAAATCATCAACGAGCTCCAAAAGGGCCAAGGTAAGCGCGTCAAAACCTCCTGCCTCACCGCGCAGCAAGCATGGACAGACAACATCCAACCCATCGAAGGCAAGAAAAGCTGGCTAGGCTCAGTCAATGCAGCGGAGCATGCCGATGTGCCCAGTATGGTCAAAGCCGCCGGCTGCGAGATTTGGTCGCCCTACTTTGCCGACATCACGCCCGCCTTGGTGAAAAAAGCCCAAGCGCTCGGCCAGCAAGTGATCCCGTGGACCACCAACACCGAGGCCGAGATGACGGCCGTGATCGAAGCCGGCGTTGATGGCTTGATCACCGATTACCCAGACCGTGCACTGCCTGTGCTGCAGCGCTTGGGTAAAAGCATCCGATAAGTAAAAAAGCTACAAAGCTTGATGCCGCTTGCTGGCTTTGCCCAACGTGACATTTGCGACATGCACATCCGCCTGCGCATGTAGCGCTTCGATAATGTGGCAATGGTCACCCTGCCCATCGCATCGGTTGCGCAAATTGATCAGGTCTTTCTCTAGCGCTATGAGTTCTTGTCTGCGCTCCCGCACATGCCCGATGTGCGCATCCAGCGTATCGCGGGCGGTTTGGCAATCGCGTTTCTTGCGCAAATCCAAGCCAAGCAAGGTACGCACCTCAACGAGTGTCATGTCTAAGCTGCGCAGTTGGCGAATGAAGCGCAACTGATGCACATCTTCATCGCTATATATTCGATAGCTGCCTGCGCCCATTCCTTGCCGGACAATGAGCTTTTCCTTCTCATAAAACCGAATATTGGCAGCGCTTACGCCGCTTAGCTTGGCAGCTTGGCCAATCAGATAACCAGGCACAGCGTAGGGTTGATGGATGGGCATGACTTGACCTTCAAGTAACTTTAATCCTTCTAATATATCTTGGCCGTGTATGCCCTTGCCACGCCACTGTCCCTGTTCATTGAACCATTTCACTGCAATACTATTTCGTTAGAATTCAAACATGCGAGTTTTACTGAAAACACTTTTGGTGATTGCACTTCTTGTGCAACTGCCGCTGAGTGCGCTCGCCGCTTATTCAGGCTTAAATCATTCGCACCAGCATTCGCACCAACATACGCATGCACATCACCACAGCCATGCGATGGGTGGGTCGTCAGTTCAGCTTGATGTGGACTCAAAAACTACTTCAGACGAAAGCCAAGCCTCAAATGAGTGCGTTACGCACAACCATTGTGGCGTCACGCATTTGACTGCGCTACCGCCTTCTCGCTTACAAAACACCTTGATCAATTCTCGCCATCTCTTTGGCATCAGTTCTGACATCCTTCATTCCTCTGCGGCACACACCCGCATCGAACGC
>JANMFP010000207.1:0-10702 GCA_031378135.1 Variovorax sp.
TTGGCCTTTTTACCCGATGGCCGCATGCTTGTGACGGAAAAGAGCGGCACATTGAAACTGCTCGCAGCCAATGGCAGCACAGTTGGCACGATTCAAGGCTTACCCGCAGTCAATAGCGGCGGGCAGGGCGGTTTGCTTGACGTGGTGATTGATCCCGCCTACGCGACGAACCAGCGCATTTACCTGACGTTTTCTGAGAACGACAGTGCGAATGCCAACATCAACGGCACGGCCGTGTTACGCGCCAAGCTCGATGCCACGGCGCGCACCTTGAGCGATGTGACAGTGATTTACCGCCAAACGCCCAAAGTTGCATCCAGTGGGCATTACGGCTCGCGCTTGGTGTTTGATCGAAATGGCCATCTCTTTGTCGCACTCGGCGACAGGCAAAGCAACAGTGAGCGCGGATTTTCTCAAGATCTCACGCGCGGCAATGGCAAGGTGATGCGCATCACAACCGAGGGCATGCCGGCGCCCGGTAACCCAAGCTTTGCTGCTGCTGGCGCACAAGGCGCGATTTGGAGCTATGGCCACCGCAATCCGCAAGGCGCAGCGCTGCATCCAACAACAGGAGAGCTCTGGGTGAGCGAGCACGGCCCACAAGGGGGCGATGAGCTCAACCGCGCGGAGAGCGGCAAAAACTACGGCTGGCCGGTGATCAGCTATGGCCAAGAATACGGCACGACGATGCAAGTCGGCGAAGGCAGCGCCAAAGCTGGCATGGAGCAGCCCGTGAGCTACTGGCTCACGCGCGATGGCAGCCCCTACAGCAGTGGCGCGAAATCATCTATGGCGCCCAGCGGCTTGGTGATTTACAACGGCAGCAAATTCCCTGAATACACCGGCAATGTGCTCGTAGGCGCATTGGCTGGCACAGCGCTTTGGCGCGTGGTGCTGAGCGCCGATGGGAAAAGCGAAATTTTTCGAGAGCGTTTGCTCGCCAGCCGAGGCGAACGCATTCGCGATGTGCGCCAAGGCACGGACGGTTGGCTCTACCTTCTGACAGACAATGGCAAGCTACTGCGAATTTATCGCTAAAGCTCGTTTATAATTTAGGCTTCGGAGTGTGGCGCAGTCTGGTAGCGCACCTGGTTTGGGACCAGGGGGTCCAAGGTTCGAATCCTTGTACTCCGACCAAGTTTTCAAAGAAGTTTTTCACATGCCTCGCAGATTCCCGTTTGCGGGGCATTTCTGTTTGTACGCAATGAATTCTCAGCGATTTTTTGCGATGCTTGCAAAACAAGCGCATCCATGACAGTCCGTAGCTCAGTTGGATAGAGCAACAGCCTTCTAAGCTGTGGGTCGGGGGTTCGATCCCCTCCGGACTGGCCACTCCTTATTTGATAGCGCTCAGTGCAGATAATACGCCGGCTATTGGCCTAAAACACTTAAAACAATAAAGAAAAAAGTCTGTTTAACTTCAGCGCGCAAGCAAAGCATTCACAGGCGCTAGATCTTCCGCTTTCAACGTGCCGTTGGCCAGGCGTAGGCGCAAGCCGCCTACCAGCACATCGTAGCGAGCCTTCGCTAGATCGCGCTTGGTCTGAAACAGCTGAGATTGGCTGTTGAGCACGTCGATATTGATGCGCACGCCGACTTGGTAGCCGAGTTTGTTGGCGTCGAGCGCGCTTTGGCTGCTGGCCTCTGCAGCTTCTAAGGCTTTGACCTGGCCTTGGCCGGAGAGCACGCCGAAATACGCAGTGCGCGTGGCTTGTGCGATGCTGCGCTGGGCAGCTTCTAAATCGCTGCGCGATTTGTCTTCGAGCTTGAGGGTTTCTTTGATGCGGTTTTGTGTGGCAAAACCAGCGAACAAGGGCAGGTTGAAGGCCAGGCCGACGGTGGCATTGTTCGTGCGATTGTTGATGTTGCTAGCGGTGCTGCCGTTGTTGTGGGCAACGTTGTATGAGGCGGTGGCATCCAGTGTGGGCTTGTGGCCTGCCGAGGCTTTCTCGGTTTCTAATTTTGCGACTTCTACCGCAAGCTCGGCGGCTTTGATGCTGGGGTGCAGCTCCTGCGATTGCGCGACCCACAGGTTCACATCGGCTGGCAAAAGATCGGGTAATTTGACGGGCAGTGCGAGGGCCTTAGGCTCAGTGTTTGGCTTGCCCACCAATTGATCGAGCGCGATCTTTTTCACGCGCAGATCGTTTTCTGCAGCGATTTCTTGCGCAATCACCAAATCAAAGCGAGCTTGCGCCTCGCGCGAATCGGTGATGGTGGAGGTGCCAACTTCGAAATTGCGTTTGGCGGCTGCGAGCTGCTCGGCCACTGCGGTTTTTTGGGCTTTGACGAACGTCAAGCTGTCTACGCTGGCGAGTACGTCGAAATAGGCTTGGCTGACGCGCACAATCAAATCTTGCTCGGCGCTCACGAGTGCAGATTTGGCCTGAGCGGCTTGCCGCTCGCCCTGCTCGGCGGTGATGCGATTGGCAGGGCGATATAAGGGTTGGCTGGCACTCAGTGTTGCGCCTTGAGAGCCGAAGCTGCGATCTGTTGGTGGCTTGTTGTTTTCAAAGTTGCTGCGGTTGATCGTCGCGCTCAAGCCCGCTGTGGGATAGAGGCCCGCTTTGGCCTGATCTGCTCGCGCTAAATTGGCTTCGTATTGCGATTTAGCGGCTTGATACGTCGCATCGTAGCCGCTGGCGGCTTCATAGAGTTCGGAGAGGCTTTGTGCATGCGCTGTGCCCAACAAGGCACTGGCGACAAGGCATGCAGCGGAGTAAACAACAGAGCGAGGTAGGTGAGGAAATACAAGCATGGCGATCCTTCAGGATAGATTCAAATATTGCGTAAAACGGTAGAGCATCGAGCATTCAATAAGTTGCTACGCTGGTATCTAACTCGCTGCTCCAAGCTTCAATGCCGCCGGTGATGTTGATCACGTTTTCAAAGCCGCGATTGAGCAGGAAAGCCGCCACTTGCTGGCTGCGCATACCGTGGTGGCAGAGGCAGGCTATGGCGCGATCTTGCGGCAATTCAGCCAGACGCTGGGGAATGGTTTGCATCGGCATGAACAGCACATCAAAGGCTTGGGCATCAGCGAGTGGTTTGACCGATGCAGTGTTCGTCTCCCATGGCTCGCGCACATCCAGCACCACAGGCGTGGCCTCTTGCGCGGCCAACCATTGGCTGAGCTGTGCGGGGCGAATTTGAGGAATCATGTGATTTAGAAACTGAATTTCGGCGTATCGGCAAAACCGAGCAGGCGCGGAGCCAGCGTGTCCCATGGCTGGGCGGTGACGCTTGCGCCATCTGGTGATTTGGTGATGAATGTGGCGCACATCACAGGCTCGTTGCCGACGATGGCAGCCAAGCGGCCGCCGGGTTTGAGTAAAGCTTTGAGGCTGTCTGGCACAGAGGCTACCGAACCCGAGAGCACGATCACATCGAAGGGGCCATCCACACTCAAATCAACTGCCGAGCCATCGGCCACGCGCACTTCACAGTTGTGGATGCCGGCTTTTTGCAAATTAGCGCGGGCGGTTTGCGCCTGAGATTCGTTGATCTCCAGCGAAATCACGCGCTGCGCTTTGTGGGAGAGCAGGGCGGCCATGTAGCCGCTGCCGGTGCCAATTTCCAGCACTTTTTCATGCTTATGGACAGCCAAGTCTTGCAACATGCGCGCTTCTACTTTTGGCGAAAGCATCGAGAGGCCATTTTTGCCGCCGGTTTGAAGCGGAATTTCCATATCGGTGAATGCCACTAATCTGTAAGCCAGCGGCACGAAATCTTCGCGCTTCACGGCGGCGAGCAGTTGCAAGACGCTGGTGTCGAGCACATCCCAAGGGCGGATTTGCTGCTCAATCATGTTGAAACGGGCTTGTTCGAAATTCATGGTGTTTCTCTTGTCGGTGCGGCTTGTTGAGTCGATTTACTCAGCAGCCTTGTAGCTCTGTGGCAAACCTTCGATTTTAGTCTGCACTGACGGCTTGTTGCCGCTGAATAAGCGCTTGAACCAGTTGGCCAGATCATCCATGTAGCAATACGCCACGGGCACGACCACCAAAGTCAGCAAGGAGGATGTGATCACGCCGCCAATCACGGCTTGGCCCATCGGCGCGCGTTGCTCTGAGCCTTCGGAAAGCGCAAAAGCCAAGGGCACCATGCCAAAGATCATGGCAAGAGTCGTCATCAAAATAGGGCGCAGGCGCACTTTCGCAGCAAGCAGCAGGGCCTCGGTGCGCGGCATACCGACGACGCGCTGGCCGCTGGCGTCGATGCCATCTTCTCTCGATCGAATCGCAAAATCCACCAACAAAATGGCATTCTTCGTGACCAAACCCATCAGCATGATCACGCCGATCACGGAGAACATCGAGAGCGTGGAGCGGAACATCAGCAATGCGAGCACCACACCAATCAAGGTGAGCGGCAGCGCCGTCATGAGGGCGAGGGGTTGCAAGAAGCTTTTGAATTGGCTGGCTAAGATCATGTAAATGAAGATGACAGCGAGCGCGAGGGCAGAGACGGCATAGCCAAATGATTCGGCCATGTTTTTCGTGCTGCCACCGAATTGATAGCTGTAGCCGGGCGGCATGTTGAGTTCATCGAGCGCCTTGCGGATATCGGCAGAGACTTCGCCAGCTGCTCGGCCAAACACGTTGGCATTGATGGCAACTTCGCGTGTGAGATCGCGGCGGTTGATTTGGTTGGGGCCCGTGCTCTCGCGCACGCTGGCCACTTGATTGAGTCGCACCACGCGAGAGCTACCGTCGGCATTGGTGCCCAAGGCAAATGGCAGGCGCTCTAAATCTTGTGGCGTGTTGCGTGCATCGGGCGAGAGGCGCACGTTGACATCGTAGGTTTGATCATCTGGTGCGCGCCAGTTGCCCACGGTTTGGCCGGCTACAAGAGTGCGCAGGCTGCTGCCGATTTGCGACGTCGTGAGCCCCAAATCAGAGGCCACTTCGCGGCGCACATCCACTTCAATCGTCGGCTTGGCCGGCTTGACGCTTGAATCCAAATCCACAAGACCAGGAATCTCGCGCAGCTTCGCCATGGTTTGCACGCTCAGGCGCTCCAGCTCCTTCAAATCTGTACCTTTGAGCGCCAGCTCAATTTGTTTACCACCTCCCACGGCATCCAATGTGCCTGCTTGCGTGACCGTGATGCCAGCTACTTTTTGCAAGCGAATGCGCAATTCAGCAGAGATTTGATCAACAGTTTGCTTGCGTTCGCTGCGGTTGGTGAGGCGCACATAGACGTTGGCGTAGATTTTGCCTTGCGCATTGCCCGTGTTGATGGTGGAGAGCGTGTAGCGCACCTCGGGCCGCTCGCGGATGATGGCTTCGACCTGTTTGACCTTCTCTTCAGTGGCCTCGAGTGATGAACCGACTGGTGTGTAAAAGCTGATGTTACTTTCGCCAAAGTCTGCCTTGGGCACGAACTCCGTGCCGAGGAAGCGCACCATAAAAATGCTGAGCGCAAAAACTGCAAACGCGAGAAGCATGGTAGTTTTCTTCCACGCCAAGCTCCAGCGCAGAATGCTTTGATACCCGTCGCCCAAGCGATCTGTGCCGCGCTCAAAAGCATGTGTGATGCGGCCAATGGTTTTGTCGTACCACGAGACGGGTTTGAACGGTTTGCCTTGGCTATCAATCGCCGGATCATGCCAAATCGAAGACATCATCGGATCCAGCGTGAAGCTCACAAACATCGAAATCATCACAGCCGCTACGATCGTGATGCCGAATTCATGGAAAAATTTACCGATGATGCCGCCCATGAAACCAATGGGCAGAAACACCGCCACGATGGAAAACGTGGTGGCGAGCACAGCCAGGCCAATTTCCTGCGTGCCATCAAGCGACGCTTGATAAGGCGTTTTGCCCATCTGAATATGCCGCACGATGTTCTCGCGCACCACAATCGCATCGTCGATCAACAAACCCACACATAGCGACAAAGCCATCAGCGTGATCATGTTGATCGTGAAACCGAAGATTTGCATGAAGAGAAATGTGCCGATCAAAGCAATCGGCAAAGTGAGCCCAGTGATCACTGTGGAGCGCCACGAGTTGAGGAACAAAAACACGATGAGCACGGTGAGCAGAGCGCCTTCGATCAAGGTTTGCCGCACGTTATTCACAGAGACGCGAATCGAGCGCGAGTTGTCTTGAATCTCTTGCAGCTTGATGCCGGGCGGCAGCTGTTTTTCCATGTCTTGAATGGTTTTCTTCAGGCCATCGACCACTTCAATCGTGTTTTCATCTTGCGATTTTTGCACCGAGAGCAGCAAGGTGCGGCCGCCGTTGTAGAGCGCCAGATTTTCCGCTTCTTGCGCGCCATCGGTAACGCGCGAGAGCTGGCCGACTGTAATCGCTGCGCCTGCTTTTCTGGCCACGATGATCTTGGCAAAATCTTCTGGCCGTTGCACCCTCGATTGCACCTGAACCACACGCTCTTGCGCGAGTGAGCGCACCGCGCCGACTGGCAAATCTTGATTCTCATTGCGAATTGCGCTGGCCACCTGATCGCCGCTGATGCCATAGGCTTCGAGCGCCTGCGGGTTGAGATATATATTGATTTCGCGCTTGGTTGCGCCAACGAGCGACACCGAGCCTACGCCGCGCACATTCTCCAAACGTTTTTTGAGATTCTGATCTGCCCAGTTGGTGAGTTCTACGCCGCTCAGTGGCTTGGCACTCGACGCATCGGGAACCACCGCGACAGACCATACGGCGCGTGCAGACGGATCAAAACGCAAAATGCGAGGCTCTTTGACTTCTGCGCGCAAGCTTGGACGCACAGCCGCAACCTTCTCACGCACATCTTCCGCCGCCTTGCGGCCATTGATATTGAGCTGAAACTCAATGATGACCGCCGAGGAGCCTTCATAGCTGCGCGAAGTCAGTGCATTGATTCCCGCTACGGAGTTAACGGCTTCCTCGATCTTTTTGGTCACCTCAGATTCAACAATCTCCGGTGCAGCGCCAGGGTAATCAGCCAACACCACCACCACCGGAAAGTCGATGCTGGGAAATTGATCGACCTTCAAGCGCTGGTAGCTAAAGATACCCAAGACCATCAGCGCCAACATCATCATGGTGGCGAAGACCGGGTTTTGCAGGCTAACGCGGGTGAACCACATCGTTATGAACCCGAGGCTGCTTTGGCAGGCATGGCAGCGGCTGGTTTACTTCCAGGCAATGAAATCTGCGTGTTTTCACGAAGATTTCCTGCACTAGCCGTCGTAATCATTGCCCCAGAAGCTATGTTTTTGATAGCAACCATGGTGATGCCTTGCAATGCGCCTGAGTTCATATTCGCAGCCTCGCCTCGGCCGCCCATCTCGACCGTTTGGTGCACCACTCTTTTACTTTCGGGGCCGTTTTGGATGAGCTGCACATAAGGCAGCGGCTTGTCTGTGCGGACGGCGGATATGGGCACTGCGAGCACTGTTTCTTTCAAAGTATCTAAACTGCCTTGCGCAAACAAACCTTGGCGCAAGCCGGGCAAGCTGGCCACGCTCAGATAAACGAGCACGCTACGGCTGCTGCTGGAGGCGCTGGGGTTGATGCGGGTGACGGTGGCGGCGATTTCTTCGCTGCGGCCTTCGAGTTTGAGTCGCGCTGTTTGGCCAACACGCACCTGTACCGAATCCGCAGCCGCCAAAGGCGCTTCCAGTTCCAAGCGGCTTAAATCCACGATTTCCACCACACGCGCATCGATGCCAACTCGCTCGCCGGGCTGCGCCAGGCGCTGGGCAACGATGCCGTTGATCGGTGAGGTGAGCACAGTATCTTGCACCGCTTTTTTAGCCACATCTACCGCCGCTAAAGCCGATTTGTGGTTGGCTTGTGCGGATTGGAGTGAGGCCAACGAGGTATCGAGTGCCGTGGGTGAGATGAAGCCTTGATCGACCAAGGCTTTGTTGTTGTTAAAGCTGCGCTGTGCAATATCGATTTGCGCCTTGGCTGCAGCAGCCGTTTCGTTCGCTTGGCGCACACGGGCGGCATATTCGCTGCTGTCAACTCGCGCGATGATTTGCCCTGCTTTCACGGCATCGCCCTCGCGCACGGTGAGGCCTTGCAATTCGCCTGCGACGCGCGCTTTGATCACCGCCGAGTTCGCCGCTTTGAGTGAGCCAGAAATCGGCACACCTTGCGAGAGCTCGATATTTTGTACGGTGAAGATATCGCCCGCAGCCAGCTCTATGACAGGTTCAGCTTTCGCTGTGACAGCTGGTGCAGAACCAGCCCCGGCTTGGCGCTTGGCCAGCACGCGCGCTGCACCTGCCGCTATCAAAAGCAGCGCCACTGCGCCAATGATCCATTTCGTTGAATTCTTCATGCTTGGTTTTTAACGGATGCAGATGTCTGAGATGTAAAGCCATGGCCTGAGCCGTTGCCTGAGTCGTTTCGTAAGCCATGCGCCACGATATCTGCTTGCACAGAGAGGTAGCGCAGCGGATCAATGGCCTCGCCCAATGGGCAGCAGCTGCTGAGCGAATGTTTCCACATGATCAAAAACATGATCGGTGCGAGCATGCTGAACACAGCGTATTCCACATCCACTTGGCGAAATTCACCCGAGGCCATGCCGCGCTCAATCACTTTTTGAATCAGCTGATGCCCTGGAACGATGACCTCTTGCTGATAAAACTTTGAGAGCTCAGGGAAGTTATTGGCCTCGCTCATCATCAACTTACTGATGCCCGAAGCCTTGGTATCGCCATAGCGTTGCCACCATTGCAGCATCAAATAGTGCACCAATTCGGCGCTCGTGCCCGGATAGTCTGCCACTTCGCCAAACGCCTCTCGAATCGTGCCGCCAATGTATTCGCGCACCACAGCCTTGAAGAGTTCTTCTTTGCTTGAAAAGTATAAAAACAAGGTGCCTTTAGACACGCCCGCTCGCTGCGCTACTTCTTCGGCTCGTGTGGCGGCAAAGCCTTTTTCCACAAATAAATCTAAGGCCGCAGCTAACAATTCACCCGGGCGCGCTTCCTTGCGCCGCTCTCGCTTTTCAGGGCGTTCAGGCGTTTCAAGCTGCGGTGATGGTGCGGTTGACATAACTAATGACCAATTGGTTAGTAATGTAGCGGATTTACGCAGGCGGGTCAAACCCAGTTTTTAATGTTTTTAGATATAAAAACAGGCTTTAGCCG
Source organism: Variovorax sp. (assembly GCA_031378135.1). Taxonomy (GTDB): domain Bacteria; phylum Pseudomonadota; class Gammaproteobacteria; order Burkholderiales; family Burkholderiaceae_C; genus JANMDU01. The sequence goes on from JANMFP010000207.1 coordinate 9,110, forward strand.
GCAAAGAATATGCGCCGACAGCTATCGAATTGATAGTAGTTTCAAGCAGTCTGCGCGCGCCGCAGCAGGGCCATGCCAAGAATCTCATGCATCACGCGGCGTGTATTGCGCAGTCCATCAGCCGATGGGAACCAATCCAAGCCCATGGCGTATTGCTCGACCAAGAAGGTGGTGGGCGCTGGCAGAATCTTGATGCCTGTGGCTTCAAACTCTTTCAAAGCGCGTGGCATGTGGCTGGCATGAGTGACCAAGGCGATGCTTTTGATACCGTCTTTTTTGAGGATGGCAGAAATAGCTTGCGCATTACCTGCAGTGTCTTTGGATTGGGTGTCTTGCCATTTCAAGGGGGCGAGCCCAAGCTGCTGAAGCCAGCGCGCAGCAGCGGCGGCTTCGCTGTCTGGGCTGCCAGCGGATGTCCAGCTCACGCCTCCACTAAAAGCCAGCGGCAGGCCGGTTTGCCTGGCTAGCGTCGCTCCATAATGCAAGCGCTGTGCAGAAGCTTCGCTCAAGGCGCCTTTGCCATATTCCGGACTTGCAATGTATTGCCCACCACCGAGCACCACGATGGCTTGCACTTGATCCAACTTAAACGTCTCCGAGACAGACTGCGGCTCAATGGCCGGTGGTGGGCGCAACACCACCCGCTCCAAAAACATGGCCGTGCCTTGGCAACAAAACAACCACAATGCGACAAAAGAAAAAACAAACAGCAATTTACCCAGCGCTAACCAAAGCACACGCTCGCTACGTGAGACCAACAGGTAGCCCAAAAAAATCAGGAGCAATGGCAAACCCGGCGGCAGCGCAAGCGCAGTGAGCCATGGCTTGAGAAAGGCGTATTCGGTCAGCATAGGCTCATTTTAGTAGCGAAAACGGCTGTTCGCCGGCATAAAATCTGCGCAAGATGCTCATGTATTGATAGCATCTGATTCACCGTCGCCGAAACGATTCGCGGCCAGATCAGGGCGTGAAATCGATGCTCAGTGGCGATAGTGACGACAGTGGCGCTTCAAATTCTGCTTTCCAGGCTTGCCCGGCTGCAATCGGGAAGGCATCCGTCCACGTTCCGGTGGTGATCACATTGCCGGCCTGTAGCTTGGGTGCATCAGGGCGCGCTTGAATCTCGTGGACGAAATACAGCAAGGCGCTGAGTGGATCACCGAGTACGTTTACACCTGCGCCTGCATCCACTTGTTTGCCATCGCAGAGCAGGCGCACTTGGCATGCGGCGAGCAGTTGGCAAAAAGATTCTGAGTTTTGGCTCAAGCTCCGCACTGCCGTTTGCGTGCCCACGACGAGGCGCGCATGCAAGCTGCCATCAGAGACGGCATCGGGCAGAGCGAATTTCCAATCTTTCAAATGGCATTGCACGATTTCAAAGCCAGGAGCAACCGATTCCACGCAATCGAAGAGCTGATCGATGGTGCAGCGCTCGGGCGGTGTGGCGCGCAGCGTGAGCACAGCCTCGGGCTCGATACGTGGCTGGCAAATACCTGCTAGGGCAAGTGAGCTCGTGCCATCACAAAAGCTCAAAGTGCTGCTGTAGACCGTGCCCCAGACGGGCGCAGTGGCGTTGTAGCGCGGCCAGATGCT
>JANMFP010000223.1:0-3991 GCA_031378135.1 Variovorax sp.
GAAAAAAGCCATCAGGCTTATCTCACGGAGCAAGGCCACGAGAATGCAGAGCGCATCTTGTCCAGCCTCGGCTTGATTCCTGAAGGCGCATCGCTTTATGATCCAGCCAACATCACCTTGATGCATCATTTGAACGCAGGACTGCGCGCGCATCATCTTTATCATCGCGATCAAAATTACGTGGTACAAGACGGCGAAGTCACGATCGTTGATGAGTTCACAGGCCGCTTGATGACGGGCCGTCGCTGGAGCGATGGTTTGCATCAAGCTGTTGAAGCCAAAGAAGGCGTGCAGATCCAGGCTGAGAACCAAACACTCGCCTCCATCACCTTCCAAAATTATTTCCGCCTCTACGGCAAACTCGCTGGCATGACAGGCACAGCTGACACCGAAGCCTACGAATTCCAAGACATTTACAGCTTGGAAACCGTGCTCATTCCGCCGAACAAACCGAGCAAGCGCGACGATCAATTGGATCGCGTTTACAAAACCAGCAAAGAGCGCTACGATGCTGCGATTGCCGATATGCGTGATTGCTACGAGCGAGGCCAGCCCGTGCTGGTGGGCACGACATCCATTGAAAACTCCGAGCTGATTGCTGGCATGTTAGAAATTGCCAAGCTCCCGCATCAGGTGCTCAATGCCAAGCAGCATGCGCGCGAAGCCGATATCGTGGCGCAAGCCGGCAGGCCAAAGATGATCACGATTGCCACCAACATGGCCGGCCGTGGCACGGACATCGTGCTCGGCGGCAATGTGGAAAAAGCGATTGCAACCGTCGAAGCCGATGAAACGCTGGATGCCAACGCGAAGCAGCAACAGATTGAAAAGCTCCGCGCGCAATGGACGTTGGATCACGAGCAAGTCAAAGCCTTGGGCGGCCTGCGCATCATAGCTACAGAGCGCCACGAGAGCCGCCGGATCGACAATCAATTACGTGGCCGCTCTGGCCGCCAGGGTGATCCAGGTTCCTCACGCTTTTATTTGAGCTTAGATGATCCACTCATGCGTATCTTCGCGGGTGATCGTGTGGCGGCCATCATGGATCGCTTGAAGATGCCAGAAGGCGAAGCGATTGAAGCGGGCATCGTCACACGCAGTATCGAGAGCGCGCAGCGGAAAGTTGAAGCGCGTAATTTTGATATGCGCAAACAATTGCTCGAATACGATGATGTGAGCAACGATCAGCGCAAAGTGATTTACCAGCAGCGCAACGATATTCTTGATGCGCAAGATCTCAGCGCTCAGATCAAAGGTCTGCGCGAGGGCTGCTTTGCCGACATCGTGCACCAATACGTGCCAGCGAATTCGGTGGAAGAGCAATGGGATTTGCCAGCGCTGCAAAACGTGCTCGCCAATGAGTGGCAATTAGATCTTGATCTGAACAGCATGGTGGAAAAATCAGATTCCATCACTGATGAAGATATTTTAGAAAAAGTCGTCGTCGCGGCTAACGAGGCTTTTGATGCCAAGGTAGAGCAGGTCGGCCAAGAGAATTTCACGCAGTTTGAGCGCATGGTGCTCTTGCAAAATATCGACAGCCATTGGCGCGAGCATCTTTCTGCGCTGGACTATTTGCGCCAAGGCATTCATCTGCGCGGCTTTGCGCAAAAGCAGCCAAAGCAGGAATACAAGCGCGAGGCTTTTGAGCTGTTTGGGCAATTGCTTGACGTGGTTAAAAACGATGTCACCCGCATTCTCATGACGGTCAAAATTCAGAGCAATGAGCAAATTGCCGAAGCCACGCAAGAGCTGGAAAACCGCGCTGAGAACATCAGCAACCTCACCTACACCGCGCCCACCGAAGACGGCGGCACGGAATCGATGCTTGATGAAGAGACGCGCAGCAAAGCTCAAGCATCGCAAAGCTCAGCGGCGAATCCATATGTGAATTTGCGCATCGGCCGAAACGATCCCTGCCCTTGCGGCAGCGGCAAAAAATACAAGCTCTGTCACGGTATGCTGAGCTAATTTTCTCACTATCAAAAGATGAGCACTTCGCGCAGTATTTAAGCCGGCGAAGTGCTCTTTTTGCTTTAGATTTACTCTTTTTTATTAGGATAACCATGGCTGTCAACTTCACTCCCACCGATCCTGCTCTGTTGCACCCCGTGAGCGGCTTGCGCATTGGTGTGGTGGAAGCCGGCGTGCGCAAAGCCAATCGCAAAGACCTGTCAGTCATGTTGCTCGATGTTGGCGCAAGCGTTGCTGGCGTGTTCACACTCAATCGCTTTTGTGCCGCGCCCGTACAGATATGTCGCGATCATTTGGTTAAGAATATCGGTATTCGCGCCATCCTCATCAACACCGGCAATGCCAACGCCGGCACGGGAGACGATGGCTTGGCGCGCGCCCGCTCCACCTGCATCGCCCTCGCTCGGCATTTAGACATCGCACCCGAGCAAGTGCTGCCGTTCTCCACCGGCGTGATCATGGAGCCCCTGCCGAGTGACCGCATCGAAGCCGCACTGCCTGCTGCGATCAAAGACGCGCGGCCCAATCATTGGGGAAAGGCAGCAGAGGGCATCATGACAACCGATACGTTGCCCAAAGCCTTCAGCGAACAAATCGTGATCTCTGGCAAAACGGTCACCGTCACCGGCATCAGCAAAGGCGCCGGCATGATCCGCCCCAACATGGCCACCATGCTTGGTTTTTTGGCAACTGACGCCGTGATTCCGCAAGCATGGATGCAACAGCTGGCCAAAGACTTGGCCGATCAATCCTTCAACCGCGTCACGATTGATGGCGATACCTCCACGAACGACAGTTTCATCGTCATCGCTACGAATAAGATAGCACTCCGCGCAGATTTAACGCCGGCAAGCGATGAGTTTCTTGCATTAAAAGCCGCTATGCTGCGCGTCTCGCAACAACTCGCGCAGTCAATAGTGCGCGACGGCGAAGGCGCCACCAAATTCATCACCGTCAAAGTCACCGGCGGCAAAATCCAAGAAGAATGCACCAAAGCGGCCTATGCCATCGCGCATTCACCACTCGTCAAAACCGCCTTCTTCGCCAGCGACCCCAACCTCGGTCGCATCCTCGCCGCAGTTGGGTACGCAGGCATCTCCGATCTTGATCAAACCAAAATCGCCTTGAATCTTGACGATGTCGCTATCGTACGCAACGGCGGCCGTTTAGCGACCTACCAAGAAGCTGATGGCGCTCGCGTGATGAAGCAAAATGAGATCACCGTCCACGTCGACCTTGGGCGGGGTACAGCAGAAGACACCGTCTGGACTTGCGATTTTTCGTATGACTATGTGAAGATCAATGCGGATTACCGTAGTTGATATCTAGTAGCAAAAAGAGGAACGCAGAAAACGCAGAAACTCCACAGAAGACACAGAAAAATATGTGTTTCGACTTCTCTTTCTGTGAATTCTGTGTTGATTCTGTGCTTTCTGTGTTCCAGTCTTCGTATTAAAAAACTATGAACGAACAATTTCTAGCCCTTCTCATTCGCGCAGAAAGCCTGCTCTCTCGCGTCGAGCATATCCTTCCGCAACCGCTCACCGCACCTGATTGGACAAGCAAGGCCATTGCTTGGCGCTACCGCAAGCGCGCAAGTGGACATGGCGCGCTCGAGCCTGTGCAGCATGTGGCATCGATTGGCCTCCGCGATTTGAAAGAAATTGACGTTCAGAAAGAAAAAATTCAGCGCAATACTGAGCAATTTGTCAGTGGCCACACCGCTAACAATGTGCTTCTCACGGGCGCACGCGGCACCGGGAAATCATCGCTCATCCGCGCTTGCTTGGCTGAATACGCACTACGCGGGCTGCGCTTGATTGAGGTGGATAAGAGCGATCTGGTGGATTTGCCCGACATCATTGATGTCATTGCCGATCGCCCCGAAAAATTCATCATCTACTGCGACGACATCAGCTTTGAAGAAGGCGATGGCAGCTACAAAGCGCTCAAATCCGTGCTCGATGGCTCGATCAGTGGCGGCGCACCGAATATGCTGATCTACGCCACCAGCAAC
>JANMFP010000237.1:0-2936 GCA_031378135.1 Variovorax sp.
CGGCTGTACCAATGGGCTTGGGCGTTGTATTCCCAGGCTAAGTTGGCTGCAGAAGTGCCTTGAGGGAAACCAAAAATCGCTTTGCCGCTGGAAAAATCAAAGGCTTCGCGCAGTTCGCAGGCTTTGCCACTTTCACCGAAACCAAAAATACGCATCGTCTGCTTGCCTTCAACCGGCGTCTGCGGCAGCGCGGCGAACTCGGTGCCATCGACGCTGATCATCGGCAACGCGTACAGCGGGCCGTCTTGTCGGATGCGCTCACCGCAATGAAACACGGGGCCGGAATCTTGTGTGATGCGATGGCGTTGCACGTCCACCTCAATCGTGCGCGAGATCAGCGCGCCTTCGCCTTGGGTTTGTGAGTCTCCAGTCGAGTTGGGCCAAGAGAGCGAACGAATGCGGATGTGGCCGGGTTTTGTGGACGGTAGCTCGGCTGCTGCGGCGTAGAAGCCATCCATGCCGCCGCGGAATATGGGTTTGGCGGGTTTGGGGGAATTTGAGGATGAAAATGCCCTGTCGCCGGCAAGAACGTTGCGCACGATGCTCTCAAAAGTATAGTGATCGCCATTCGTATCCACCAAATAGCGCCAATTGCCTTGTACGGGGAAGGCTTCGTTTTTGAGTGGCGTGGGGATCGCGCGCAGCACTTGGCCGTCTGCACTGAGCTCAATCAAGCTCACCTCACCCAAGCGTTGCCCGGAGTAGCTGCGCAGGATGTAGCGGCCATCGGGGCTCACGCGCTCATAGGCACCGAGCGCGACGGTCGTTTTGCCATAGGCATCGGTTTGCGTGCCAGCGATGCTACTTTGTAGCTCGGCGAACTGATGCGCTGGGATGCATTGGTTGGCTTGAGAATTCGTATTTTGAGAACGATTTTGGCCAATAGCCGGCATAAATACTGCACTGAATGCTATCAAAATCGTAGTGATCGCACCTGGAGATTTCATGGTTGCTGCAAACGCTCTGTGATGCTGCTGTGCCATGCAGCGGCGGGCATCGCGCCGACGATGGGGTGGCGGTGCACGCCCTGTGTTGTGACGACGAATGCCGTGGGGAAATGGCGCAGCGCTTCGTTGCCGAGCAGCTTCTGCGCACAAAGTGGCATGCTGCCTGCTGCATGATTCACTGTCTGGATCGCTGCACTGATGTCTTCTGGCGAGACGCGCGCATCGTGCACAGCGGTGAAATTCAAACCCAGAGATTGCGCTGCACGCTCTGCGACCGTGATTTGTTGAACGGAATACACCATGCGGGGCGACCAGATATAGATCAACGTACCTTGAGGCTTTTCAAGCTGAGTTTTTTTGAGATTTTCATCATCAAAACAATCACTTGCCGGCATAGAATATGCGCAGACTGCTCCTAAAAGAAGAGCAACCGCGATCATGCAGCGGTGTGCGCGGCTGGCCATCCCAGCATCTCCAAAAGTTGGGAAGGATGATCGAGCACGGCATCTGCGCCCCAAGATTGAACCGCATGCTCGCCCATATAGCCCCAGCAAGCAGCCACAGTGAGCATGCCAGCCGCGCGGCCAGATTCGATATCGCGCTTGTCGTCGCCCACATACCAACACTGGGTTGGATCAACGCCAGCCGTGCGCGCCGCCGCGAGCACCGGCTCGGGATGGGGCTTGGTGTGCGGCGTGGAATCGCCGCTGATCACGGCTGCTGCGCCATGCAAGAGCAGCATTTGCGCGGCGAGTGGGTTCGTGAAGCGCTTGGATTTATTGGTGACGATGCCCCAAGGCATGCGCTTGGTTTTGATGGCTTCTAAAAGCCCATCGACACCTTCAAAAGCGAAGGTGCGAGCCGTCAAGCTGCGTTCGTAGTTCACATAAAACTCTTCGCGATAGGCTTCGTAAGCGACATGATCGGGCGACATATCAAAAGCAATTCGCAGCATGCCGCGCGCGCCCGCGCCAGCCATCGGGCGATAGCGCTCATAGGCTATTGACGGCAGACCGCGATCTGTACGCAGTTTGTCAGCCGCTGCGGCAAGATCGGGGGCGCTGTCGATCAAAGTGCCATCGAGATCAAAGAATATCGCTTGCGGCGCTGGAAATATCGGCATTTTTAAGTGTTTTAGGTGGATAGCCGGCGAATAATATGCGCAGAGTGCTATTGAATTAATAGTAATGACTTGGAGCGTTCACACTCGGCGCGTGGCCATCATGTAATTCACGCTGGTGTCTTGATTGTGCCAATAACGGCCGGTGAGCGGATTGAATTGCAAACCGCGCAATTCATGTTCTTGCAGCCCCGCATCGCGTGCATCACGCAGCAGCTCGCTTGGGCGGATGAATTTGGCGTAATCGTGCGTGCCGCGCGGCAGCATATTGAGCACATACTCTGCCCCTACTACAGCAAACAACCAAGCCTTTGGATTGCGATTAATCGTGGAGAAAAACACCCAGCCGCCGGGTTTGACGAGTTTCGCGCAGGCTTGCACGACCAAAGCCGGCTTGGGCACATGCTCCAGCATTTCCATGCAGGTCACGATGTCGTATTGCCCCGATTGGCTCTGCGCTAAATCTTCCGCGCTGATGTCGCGGTATTCGATGTTGGGCGTTTGCGCTTCCAAAGCATGAAGCTGTGCCACTTTGAGTGCTTTGCCGGCCAAATCAATGCCGAGCACATGCGCGCCGCGCCGCGCCATCGAGTCCGCCAAAATGCCACCACCGCAGCCGATATCCAGCACTTTTTGGCCTTTCAAAGGCGCGAGTGAATCAATCCAATCTAAGCGCAGTGGATTGATCGCATGCAGGGGCTTGAATTCGCCTGTGGTATCCCACCAGCGATGCGCAAGGGCAGAGAATTTGGCCAGCTCGGCTGGGTCGGCGTTCTGAGTGTTGGCTTGTGCTGTTGTTTGTGATGTCATAGTGCGATTGTGAGGCAGACGTAAAAAAACCGCCCGAAGGCGGTTTTTTCAAAAGATCC
>JANMFP010000255.1:0-2547 GCA_031378135.1 Variovorax sp.
AGTTTCAAGCCCGGCGTCATGGCCGCAGTCTCTTTCGCGCGATCCTGAAACTGCTTCATGCGTGCATCGCGTCGCGTGACGTCAATGTGTAGCTCAAGAATCGAAGCTGCGGCTGTTTTGAGGCGCACGCCCACGGCGTGAAAGCCGTAGAGAAGTTTGTTAGATGTCGTCATGCCTCGATTATCTCTTGTGGCTTTTCGAGGGTGTTTTCAGCGTCGTTTATGGCTAGCTTGGTATAATCCGTGTAACAGTAACGCAAGCGCGACAGCAGCACCTCCGTAGGCATCCGGGATTTTTCCCACTTGACCCCCGCGTCAAACGCCTCACACGCAAGGACTGCACACCAAATGTTCGCCCAAACCTCTTGCGCTGCTACCTCCAAAAAATCGCATCTCTTGCATGCTGCACCCAAGCCCTCAAATGGTCTGAATGAGCACGCATGGATCGTGTGACTTTGTCTTTCAGAATATTCTCTACCAAGGTGTTTGTATGGCCACTAAAACGATTGCTAAACCCGCAGCCAAACCAGCAGCAAAGGCTGCCGCAGAAAAGCCAAAAGGTGCCAAGCGCGGCCCCAAGCCAAAAGGCAGCATCAACACCGAGAGTGATGTAGAAATCGAAGCCATCATTGACGAACCGCACGAACCCGTGCCGGTGTTGCTCGATGAAAACGGCGAAAAGATCAAGCCGCTGCGCATGAAAATCTCCAAGGCGAAAGAACGCGCCTTGATGAAAGAGTTTGGCCTCGATGACACGGTGCTTTCCGAGGAAGATTTGGCCAAGCGTCGCTTGCGCCTGAAAGCCGTCATCAAGCTTGGCAAAACCCGTGGCTTCTTAACGCACGCCGAGATCAACGATCACTTGCCCGATAAGCTGGTTGATGCTGAGACTCTGGAAGTCGTGTATTCGCTACTGAACGACATGGGCATCGCCGTCTATGAGCAGACGCCAGATGCTGAGACTTTGTTGCTCAACAACGTGACGCCCACCGCCGGCAGCGATGAAGAGGCTGAGGAAGAAGCGGAAGCCGCGCTCTCTACAGTGGATTCTGAATTCGGCCGCACCACCGATCCTGTGCGCATGTACATGCGCGAGATGGGCACGGTGGAGCTGCTGACTCGCGAGGGCGAGATTGAGATTGCCAAGCGCATCGAAGGCGGCTTGAATGCGATGATGGAAGCCATCTCGCACAGCCCCGCGACGATTCAAGAAATCTTCAACATGATGTCTGAGGTGCAAGACAAAAAAGTCTTGATTTCTGCGGTGGTTGATGGTTTTGCCAATCCCAATGCGGCTGACGACTTCGTGGCCGAAGAAGACTTTGACGAATACGACGACAGCGAAGGCGACGACGAAGCCAAAGCCAACAAGGCCATGACCAAGCGCCTAGAAGAGCTCAAAGCAGAAGCCTTCACCCGCTTTGATGTCATTCGCGGCCACTTTGAAAAGCTGCACAAAAGCTACGACAAAGACGGCTACGGTACGGTGGCTTATTACAAAGCGCAAAAAGCTGTTACCGATGAGTTGATGCTGATTCGCTTCACCGCCAAAACCATTGAGCGCCTGTGCGAGATGGTGCGTGGCCAAGTGGCTGATGTGCGCAAGGTCGAGCGCGAGCTGCGCAAAATCATTGTGGAAAAATGCGGCTACCCGCAAGACAAATTTGTGGAAGAGTTTTCTGGCCGCGACAAAATGGGCAAGCGCACGACCAGCCATTTGCTCGATTTGAAGTGGATCGAATCGCAAGCCAAATCGGATAAAAAATGGGCTGCCACCATGGGCCGCTATATCCCGCCTGTGCAAGAGCTGCAAAACAAGTTGCTCAGCTTGCAAGCCAGAGTGGTTGTGCCGCTCGATGATTTGAAAGACATCAACAAGCGCATGAACGATGGCGAGCGCAATTCGCGCTACGCGAAGAAAGAAATGATTGAGGCCAATTTACGCCTCGTGATTTCTATCGCTAAGAAATACACCAACCGTGGTTTGCAATTCTTAGATTTGATCCAAGAGGGCAACATTGGTTTGATGAAAGCGGTGGACAAATTCGAATACCGTCGCGGCTATAAATTCTCCACGTATGCGACTTGGTGGATTCGCCAAGCGATCACACGAAGCATTGCCGATCAAGCGCGCACGATCCGTATTCCCGTGCACATGATCGAGACGATCAACAAGATGAACCGCATCAGCCGCCAGCATTTGCAAGAATTCGGCTTTGAGCCGGATGCTGCTTTGCTTGCCGAAAAGATGGAAATCCCGGAAGACAAAATCCGCAAGATCATGAAGATCGCCAAAGAGCCGATCTCGATGGAAACACCGATTGGCGATGACGACGACAGCCACTTGGGCGATTTCATCGAAGACGGCGCAAACACCGCACCGTTGGAAGCCGCAATGCAAGCGGGTCTGCGCGATGTGGTCAAAGACATCCTCGATTCCCTCACGCCGCGCGAAGCCAAAGTGCTGCGCATGCGCTTCGGTATTGAAATGTCTACCGATCACACGCTGGAAGAGGTGGGCAAGCAATTTGACGTGACACGCGAGCGC
>JANMFP010000283.1:0-2590 GCA_031378135.1 Variovorax sp.
TTGCTGATCACAGCGCCTGAGAGCACGAGCAGCGCATAAATCGGCACATAGCTGATGACGCAAAAGACGATCACAGCAATCGTGGTGGGCACGGCCTCCAGCCGATGCTTTCTGCACAGCACCGTGTAGAAAGCCCAGCAACTGCTGGCGCAGACAAAGAGCACATCGCCCTTCCATACTTGCGATCCGCTCGCTGAATCTGCATATGCCTGCCAAATTGATGCGCCACCGACCAACACGCCACCACTGAGGATCAATAGCAGCCCAAGCTTGCGCCCTTTGTTAAGCACTTCACCCAGCAACAGCACCGATAGCAAAGCGGTGGAGAGCGGCAGCAGCCCCGGCATCAAAACCGAGCCATGCGCAGCGGGTGCAAAGATGAATGCGCTGTAAGCCAGCACGGCATAACCCACGCCGCCAAAGAGACCAAGCAGCACGGTGAGTTTGAGGGGCAGAGGAGAAATCCACAGCGAAGTGACCGCCTGCGGATTCTCAGCGCGCATCTTGCGCACCATAAAGTAGCCCCAAGGCAGCAGCAGCAATGCCGCGCCTACGATGCGGCAGAGCACGATATCTAGCGAAGTCAGCGACTTGAGCGCCATAAAGCGCGCAATGACGATGAACGAAGTCCAGATCGCAATCGTGATGACTGCTGAGGCGATGCCGATGGTGCGCGGTGATGCCCGTTGTAGAAATTGCATGCTGTGATTATCGTTGCTGGCGTGCTTTCTCGGCGGCAACTGTCACGAAGCGGCCACGTCCGCGCTTGGGCTATCTCCCTACGTGAATGTCCTCCGGCTGGCGCTTGCGCGCGTGCCTCCCCCTTTATTTCACTGCGGGAGATAACCCAACCACGGCCGTGGCCTATGTGCGGAGCGACGAATTATTTGTAGCGTTCAAAAAACTGCGCTGGCGAGAGAATCTCTATCGACTTGTAGGATCGAACTGTACTCAAATCGAGATCACCGGAGATCACAATGCTCGCGCCAGTATCGATGGCCAAGCCAATGAATTTATCGTCGGTCGCATCGCGACTTACCGTCACATTCGCTTTGGATTCGAAGAATTGAGAAAGTTGAGCAATCTTCACCAAATGCTGCAAACGACCTGATTCGCCAAAATAGCGGTCAAACTTCTGTTTCGCGATGCGCGTCTCCAGTTCATGCCAAGTCGCTTGATTTTGAGCAACCACGAAATGCTCTGTGGCAAGCGCCAGCACTTGAGCTGTTCTGGATTGCGGGAGCAAGCCCGCGCTGATCAAAACATTGGTGTCGATAACAATCGCTTTATTTGTTCTGCTCGCCGTACTTTGTTCACTCATCGCGCAGCATCTGCATCACATCGCTTTCAGTGAGGCCGTCGTTCGCTGCTTGATTGCTCATCTTGGCGAGATGCAATCGCATCGAATCGCCCGCAGCTTGGTCGCGCAGTGGGTAGGTCTCGCTGATCAGCTTGGCCACATGAAATGGAATAGATTGCGTGCTGGCCTGATAGTCTTCATAAGACAGCACCACAGACACAGGCCGCCCACGGCGAGTGACGGCGACCGGCTGCCGCAGAGACGCGTCAATCAGAGCGCCGAATTGGTTTTGAGCCGCTAGGGATGTCATGGTGAGCATGAAAATCGCTCCTTGAAATGGTTGTTACAGCTATTGTAGCTGTTTCAGGTATTTTTCGGTTCAGTCCCTGAGCGCAACCGAGGCCTGATCGCTCACTCGTAATGCGTCCACATACGCAAAACTCGAACAGTCTTTAAGTCGATGAAGATTTCGTATACCAAGCGGTGCTGAATATTGATGCGGCGTGAATACGCACCCGCAAGATCGCCGACCAATTTTTCAAACGGCGGTGGGTTTTGAAATTGATTGGCCGCTAGGACGGCCAGCAGCTCTAGCGCCTTGGGCTTAAGGCCGCTGGCAGCGACTTTCTTGGCATCTTTGAGTGCTTGCTTAGCAAACACAATCTCCCAGCTCACCACTTCAACGCCTTTGCGCTGTTAGCCAATGGCTCGGCCATGCCCGCCTTAATTGATTCACGCATGCCGGGCACAGACAGCAAATAAAGCGTCTCTTGAATCGCGCTCCAATCCTCGGCAGACAGCAACACCGCGTTTGAACGCTTGCCGGAAATGATGATGGGCTGATGCGATGCAGCGGTCTCGTCCATGATCCGGTATAGATTGGCTCGAGCTTCGCTGGCGGTGAAGGTTTGCATGTTGACTCCAAGGCTTTGCGACTGACTATAGTACGCAATTACGTACGCTTCACTTGATTCAGAATTTAAGCAAATGGAGAGCGGCCACGCCTGCGCTTGGGCTGTCCCACTGCGCGAATGTCCTCCGTCGGCTACGCCGTCTCCCCCTTTATTTCGCTTCGTGAGACAACCCAATCACAGCCGAGGCCTATTGGGATACTAAGAAGGTATTGGCTAAGCGCATTAGTCAGATTCAGGTAGATCAAGTGCTTCTCGCGTGTATTGCGGCCTATCCTCAGACAAAACAGAGATTTGGTTTCCATGCATCCACAAGCCCACCCAAGCGGGAAGTTTAACGAACGAAGGAGGCGGTAGGGTAGGGCCAGCCTTGCGGGTG
>JANMFP010000290.1:0-4208 GCA_031378135.1 Variovorax sp.
CGATCTTGGCGGGCATAGCCGAAATAGGGAATCACAGCGCTGATGCGCTCAGCGGACGCACGCTTGAGTGCATCCACCATGATCAACAGTTCCATCAAATTTTCATTGGTGGGCGCGCAAGTCGATTGCACAACAAAAACATCCCGTGCACGCACGTTTTCTGTGATCTCAACGGACACTTCACCATCGGAGAAGCGTCCAACGGTTGCTCCGCCAAGCTTGATGCCCAAATGCGCTGCAATCTCTTGCGCCATGACGGGGTTCGCGTTGCCGGTAAAAACCATGAAATCAGGAGTATGCTGGGTCATGTCAATGGCGGTGGGCACCGTGTTGTTAGTAAATGTGACTCAACAGCTGAAAGAAACTAAAGCGGCAACGACCGCTTAAAAACTTGGCAGGGGAAGAAGGATTCGAACCTTCGCATGTCGGAATCAAAATCCGATGCCTTAACCAACTTGGCGACTCCCCTGCACCGGACTGCCTGACAGGCCGCCCAATACACTGGATAGCTTTTGCAAGCCACCCGAAATTTGTGCTTGCTAATCTTTCAGACGTTCGATCAGAGGATGAACATCTAAAGACTTGCAAACTCTTTGCTGCCAGTTCGCAGGCATCGCGCTTGTATCGGGCTGGCTGCTTAGTGAAAAGCTGCTTGATACGGGTGCAAACACTGCGCTGCCAGAGCCTGTCATGCGGGGCTGAAGCCCTTGCTTTTCTAATGCGCTGAGTGCTTGATGCACTTGCGGTTCGATCAGCTCGCCGACTGCTTGGAGATCGTTACAACCAAAGTTGTAAGGACATTCAGCAAAGACCATGATTATAGCATGGGCAGTGTCGCGCTTAAGAGCTGGGTGGCTAAAAATCGCGGGCGTGGGCAGGCCGTTTTCAGGCTTGATGACGAGAAAATGCTGATCAGCGTTCAGCATGCCTTGCGGCAAAGGCTCAATGATTTCGCCAATCCCGCTGACCCACGCATTGCGGCCGCGTAGGAAAAAAGGCACATCTGCGCCGAGCGCGAGGCCGATTTGCTCTAGTTTTGAGATCGGAAGGTTCAGATTCCACAAGCGGTTGAGGCCTAAAAGACATGTAGCCGCATCTGACGAACCGCCGCCCATACCAGCTTGCGCGGGAATGCGCTTTTCGAGTTGGATGTGCGCGCCGAATGAGCAGCCTGCGGCTGCTTGCAAAGCGCGGGCGGCTCGGGTGCAGAGATCGTCTGCGGGCAAGGCTGCACCCTGGGTAGGAAGCAAGTCTTCGCGTGATATTTGGCCATCTTCCTTGAGCTTCAAATGAATGGTGTCTTGCCAATCAATGAGTTGGAAAACGGATTCGATGAGGTGATATCCATCGGCGCGGCGGCCGGTGATGTGGAGGAAGAGGTTGAGCTTGGCGGGCGCGGGAAGATCCCGCAACTCTTTGAAAGGCGCTGTCATGGCTCAGGGCTGTTCTAAAGCGATACGCAACACTGCAGGTGTGGGCTGGCTGCGGCGCGCGATGATGCGGCCGTTTGCATGCGATGAGAGATCAACTTGCCAATCACCAGAGGATGCGGTGCCTGGCTTGCCTTCGAGCCAAGCAAACAATTGCTGCAAAGAAAGCGCCGCGCCGGTGGCCCGTTGAATCAGATCGCCCACATCGGAAAAACTCTCGCGTTGGCTGCCGCGCAAGATCACTGCAGCGCTAGGTGTCCAGCGCAATTGCACGACAATTTGGCCGAGTGGTGTCAGCAGATCCAGCTCGCCAATATCTGCATTGCCTCGCAACTCAAAACCGCCGGAGAAAGATTGCTGCAGCTCTTGTGCGCCCGCTGCGGGATCGATCACCAAGCTTAGGCGGCCTGCGTAGCTATTATGGGCTTGAATCGGTGCGTTTTTTGAAGATTTTAGGCTGTTGGCCGGCGTATTCACTGCGCAGCCTGCTATTAAAATTATAGTAATTGCTGAGATTGCACGTGTATACGCAGCGAGCCATTGACGACGCTTCATAGAAAAATTCAGAGCTTAACTTTAAGCCGTTTAAGCGTTTCAACCAGCACTTCATCTTCCTTATCAAGCAGCGCAGCTTCTTTAAAAATGGCCATCGCTTTGTCGCGCTGGCCGCTCGCCCAAAGCACCTCCGCCAAATGCGCGCCGATCTCGGCATTGGGGAAGGCTTTGTAGGCCTTCTCAAGCAGCGCAATCGCTTCTTTGAAGTTACCCAAACGGAATTCCACCCAACCCAAGCTATCTGTGATCGCTGGATCACCGGGCGCGAGCTCGATGGCTTTTTGCAGCAAGGTTTTGGCCTCGGGCAAGCGCACATTGCGGTCTGCAAACGAATAGCCTAAAGCGTTGTAGGCGTAGGCGTAATCGGGTTTGACTTCAATGGCGCGGCGCATGAGGCGCTCCATCTCTGCGTATCGCTTGAGCTTTTCTGCAGCGCTGGCTTGTTGATAAATCAGCTCGTGATCCGTTGGGCTGCTCTCAACAGCTTTAGCCAGCAGATCGTAGGCAGCTTGGTGCTCCTTGTTGCCCTGCAGGAGTTGCACTTCGCTGAGCGTTTTCATGCGGCGATCCGCTTCGCCTTCGGTGCTTTGGCGTTCAGGCAATTTCCTGATGAGCTCGCGAGCCTCTGCCATCTTGCCTTGCTTGGCGAGCAAGGATGCGCGGCGGCTTTGTGTGCTCACAAGGGCTTGCGGGCTGTCAATTTTTGCGAGCCAGCTCTCGGCGAGCGAGAAATCTTTACGCTTCTCTGCGATTTGCGCAAGAGACAAGTAAGCTTGGGTCAAGCCGCGCTGTTTTTCTTCCGAGTTACGCTGGGGCGAGGCGAGCTCGATGTATTTTTTATAAGAAGCATCTGCTTTTTCCAGCTGATTGTCTTGGAGCTCTAGGTAGCCAAGGATGGCCCAAGCCTCTGCGATATCGGATTTGTCTTTCACAAGGCGCTGCGCCTGCGCTAAGGCTTCGCCGGGGCGCTGCGCATCGATGAGCGCTCGCGCATAGCCCAGGCGCACCTCTGCAACGCCATCGGGCTGCTCCAAATAGTTGCGCACGATAGGCTCAGCAGTGGGTTGCTTGGGATCCATCAATTCGAGGGCGAGCAAGGCCGGGCCAATGGCTTTTGAATCTGCTTTTTGGGAGCGAGCAGCGGCGTCGATGGCGCCCAACACATCGGCAGCGGCCAAACGCATGCGGCCAATGGCTGTCCAGCTGGCAGACGCTGTGGCGGCGTTGCCGATGAAGTCGGCGAGGGCTTGTTCGACCAAGGTGGTAGCGGCTTTTTTATCGGATGCGCGGGCATACAAGCGGGGGATTTGCGAGATGGCTGCGCTGCGCTCGGCGGCTGGTGTGAGCTGAATTTGGGTGCGCAAGGGCTCTTGCGTTTCATTCAAACGATTGAGCGCAAGCAGCACTTGCAGCACTTGCAAATTCGCATCACGTGATTGCGGCTGGGCGCTTTTCCAAGCGCGGGCAGCAGCCAAGGCTGGCTCTCCAGCGCGATTGGCAATCGCCAGCTCCACCGCGCGTTGATACAACGATGCATCGTTCAAGCGGCGTGCGGCATCGAGCATGAAGGAATAGCTGTTGCCCGCCGAGCCGCCCAAGCCGGGAATGGCGTTGAGCTCGCCGAGCAAAAGCTGATAGAAAAGCTCGCCATCAAGGTTGGAATTGCTGATGGTCTCGGTCGCCGTGGGGATGGAAGCCGTAGATGCTGCTGGGCGTGATGGGGCTCGCTGCTGTGCCGAGACTGCTTGCGAGAGGGCTGCAAGAGCTAAGGCCGCGAGAGCCAGCTTAAGAGGTGTTTTAAAAAGCATGAGGGCATGATAATCGAATGGTGCTTTAGTTCCTTTTCCTGTTTCTGATAAGCCCAAAATGCCTGAATTACCTGAAGTAGAAGTCACACGCCTGTCGTTTGCCAGCCGGATTGCGGGGGCGCGCGTGATGGATGTGCATGTGGGCAAGCCGTTGCGCTGGCCGTTTGGAATTGGGCTGAGCGGTGACGCTTCAGAGGCGGTAGATGCTCTAGCGGGCGCTACTGTGCAGGGTGTGCGGCGGCGGGGCAAGTATTTGCTGATCGATACGTTGAAAGATGCCAAGCCGGGTTTGATCATCGTGCATTTGGGCATGTCGGGCTCGCTGTTGTTTTCGCCTCGGCTGCCTGCGGTGGGCAAACACGACCATTTCAGCCTAATCACTTCTCAAGGCGAGCTGCGCTTGAACGACCCACGT
>JANMFP010000291.1:0-2699 GCA_031378135.1 Variovorax sp.
GAGGAATCATCATGAGTCAAAAAGTAGCCTACGTCACGGGTGGTATGGGCGGCATCGGCACCTCGATTTGCCAAGCCTTGCACAAGCGTGGCTTCAAAGTCATTGCCGGTTGTGGCCCCACGCGTGATCATGCGAAATGGATCGCCGAGCAAGCTGCTCTGGGCTACACCATGAACACCTCGGTGGGTAACGTGGCCGATTGGAATTCCACCACCGAAGCCTTCGCGAAGGCCAAAGCTGAACACGGCCCAATCGATGTGTTGGTCAACAACGCCGGCATCACGCGAGATCGCATGTTCCTCAAAATGACGCGCGACGATTGGGATGCAGTGATCGACACGAATTTGAACTCCATGTTCAACGTGACCAAACAAGTCGTGCCCGATATGGTGGAGCGTGGCTTTGGCCGCATCATCCAAATCAGCTCAGTCAACGGCGAAAAAGGCCAAGCCGGGCAAACCAATTATTCCGCCGCCAAAGCCGGTATGCACGGCTTCACGATGGCTCTGGCGCAAGAGCTCGCTGCCAAAGGCGTGACAGTCAACACCGTTAGCCCCGGCTATATCGGCACCGACATGGTCAAAGCTATCCGCCCCGACGTGTTGGAAAAAATCGTCGCAACGATTCCTGTGAAACGCCTTGGCACACCCGAAGAAATCGGCGGCATCGTTGGCTGGCTCGCAGGCGATGAATCGGGCTTTACGACTGGCGCAGACTTTTCCTGCAACGGTGGTTTGCACATGGGTTGATCGGTTGCTTATCTCGGCATGGCCAGTAGTTCGGTCATGTCGGCATAGCCTAATTCAAGGGCCACATCGGCAGCGGTGTGGCCTTTGCTGTTTTTGGCTTCTTTGCTTGCACCGGCAGCCAGCAAAATGCGCAGGCCTTCTGGCCAGCGTTGGATCACGGCTTGATGTAGGGCAGTGTTGCTGTCTGAGCGACGTGCACTGGGCGATGCGCCTTGGGTGAGAGCTTCGCGCAGAGCAGTAGCGTCTTTGGCTTCGATGGCTGAGAAGAGTTTGTCGGTTGAGGGGGCCAATGCTCGGACTGCAGGCGCGGCTGCGGCTGCGGGCGAGGCGACGCTCGGGGAGGCCCTCGGTGCGGCATATATTGCTGTTGGCGCACCGGCCTGCGCTTTGTTCGCCACATCTGCTGGCGGCGCGGCACGTGCCATTTGGCTTGGAGCAGGAGCAGGAGAGGGAGTCGCCATGGCTGGGGCAGTTGCTTGCTGCCGGCTACGACTGTTTTCAAGCTGTTCTGAGCCTGCATTGGCATTGGCAGGAGCCGGTGAAGCGGGGGTGGGAGAGCTTGGCGCGTGCGCAATGGCTGCATCACTGTTAGCCGCAGGATTTTTGGGTTCGAAGGATTTCTTGGGTTGAGCTGTTGGCGATGCTGGCGCAGGCACAGGCACAGGCACAGGCACAGGTATTGGGATAGTTTTTTGCACTGATGCGGGGGCTTGGGAAAGCTCAGCTTGAGGTGCTGCTACGTGTGGAGCAACGGGCGGAGCTGGCAGGGCTGGCGCTGCAGTTGAAGTAGCGACGCTTGCGCTCGGCTTAGCGCTGCGGGCAGCCTCTTGATCTTGCGGCGTGCCTTGCTCGAATTGCAGCCAGAGTAGGCCGGAGAGTCCCATCACGGCGAGGCTGGCGACGAGCTTGATGTTCCAGATGCTGTCGTTGGCAGCTGGTGGTTTGTTGATCTGGTTTTTTTCTGTATTTCCAAGGCTTTTTATGCCACTACCCGGCATAAAATCTGCACGAGATGCTATCGTATTCATAGCGTTTATTTCTTCGCGTGCAGCATGCATAATGCGCTCGTGCACGGCGGCGCTGGGCGCATCGGGCAGGCCATCGGGCAGCTCGGCTTTGGCTTGGTTGTAGCGTTGCAGCAAGTCGTCTTGGGGCTGATCGTGATGCATATTGGAGCTCATGCTTTTGCCTCCAAAGGCTCTGTCAGTGCTGAAGGTGACCAAGCGGCAAGACAAGTTTTGAGTTTGCTGCGCGCATAGCGCAGGCGGCTTTTGGCGGTCTCAAAAGTCACTTGGCAAGCGGCTGCAATTTCCTCTACCGAGAGGCCACCTTCGGCTTGCAGCAAGAAGGCTTCACGCTGATCATCTGGCAAGTCAGCCAAGGCTTGCAAGAGCGCACTCGCTTGCTCGCGGCCTTCGAGTTGGCGCAGTGGGCCGAAGCCCGAATCTGCTGCCAAGTGACCCAGCCAATCGCTTTGCGAATCAGAAAAATCCTCGGTGCTTATCGCCGGCTTTTGCTTGCGCAAATGATCGATGGTTCTACTGCGTGCAAGCGTAAAGAGCCAAGTGCGGAATTGCGCAGTTGGCTGCTCGCTTGCGGCGTTGGCCACATAGCGCACGGTTTGCTGCGTCACGGTGATCCACGTGTCTTGCATCACATCTTCTGCCGCCGCTGCATCGCGCAAAGTTTTCACAATGAATCTCCAAAGCGCAGTTTCATGCCGTTTGAGCAAAATCTCAAACGCCGCAACATCGCCTTGTGCATAACGCTGCATCAAGGCAAGGTCGGTGGGTTCGGACGTGTTGCTCACACCATCATCATAGAAGCCTTGAGCTAGAAGCTCTAAGAATTAGCGCCATGCGGGTGGATCAGGCACGAAGCCAGCTTGCGCGCCCGGGAACGGATTGGGGTGGGGTAGCGGATAAGGTCTCGGGCCTGGGATCACGCCCA
>JANMFP010000292.1:0-1793 GCA_031378135.1 Variovorax sp.
CGCTCGCGACAGCAGCATTCCCGCCTCGGGGAATGCCACCGGCTTGTCTGCCAAATGGATTCTCTACAAAAGCGGCATTTTCAGCGCCGGCGTGAAGCTAGATTATGTTCACGCCAAATCAGGCGGTGCGTCAAGCAACGAAACCACCCTCACCGCCTTGGGCACCGCCCGCTTTGAATCGGGCTATGTATTGCACGCCAACCTTGGCCGCACGAGCGTATCGGGCGGCGGCGGTCATGCGAACAATTGGGCGATGGGCGCAGAAGCGCCTGTGGCGGATAAAGTGCAACTCACCTTTGACATCTACAGCAGCACCGGCTCAGATACTGGTAAGCAAATCGGCGCGCGCTGGGAAGTGCAAAAGGGCATCAAGCTTTCCGCCGCTTTTGGCCGCCACAACACACAAAACACGGCCTACGCTGGATTCAGCTGGGAATTTTGATGTTCTGTGTTCGCGTGTTCTCAGGCTGCACAAACGTATTACTATTAATTTCATAGCTATTTGTGCAGTAAATACGCCGGCTACTGGCTGTTTTCTCTCTGAAAATCACTTCAAAACACTCAAGCTAACGCCACCCTTCAAGCGCTCCAATACGCTGCGCCGCACTGCGGGTGGTGCATGTTTCAAAAGCGCTGGCCAATCTGTTTGCGCGGCTCTCACCGAGTCTTTGCATTTGCGCACAATGGCGCTGTGCCGCAGCAGACCGGCTTGTCTGAGCAAGGCGGAAAAATCTTCCCAGGTGAACGCGCGCAAGGTTTTGTCTATCGCTCGGTTGATGGCGTAAGCGCTGGCGGGCACGTCTTCAAAAAAAGCGCTCACGCAAACAGGATCGTAGAGCGGTGCGAGCTGGGGCTGCTTGGCATCGGGGTAGATCAGCGCCCAGTTTTTTAAGTGCGCATCGGTGTTGCCCATGAGGATGAAGGCGGTGAAGCGGCGGGCGAATTCGAGCACATCGATGGCGGGGCGGCTGGAATAGCGGTCGAGCAGCATCAACATACGCAAATAATCATGTCCAATGCCTTTGCCATATTTGTGGCGCGGCGCGTAACCCAGCACCTGCGCGAATTCTTCGATGTGGATGCGCTGGCCGCCTGCTGCGCGATCAAAGCGTTGCACGGCGAGAATATTGTTAAAAGGTAGGTCGCTGGGCAAATCGGCTTGCTCGCGGCTCACGATACTGGCCTTGGCGCAATGCAAGCCGAGCGAGTTGCACAGCTGATAGCCCGCAAATTCATTCGCCACCAAATCAGGATGTGCTGTGGTGGGCAGTTTCAAAATCGTGTCGCCCGCCATGCCGCCATAGCCGCCGCGCCTCTGAATCACGTATCTGCGGCCATCTTGCACGGCAGAAAATTTCGTCACCACACCGGGCAGCGAGGCCGCATCTTCAACAGGCTCTTCCACAAAGCCGGGCTCCAATACATCCAGCCCGAGCGCGGTATGCCAATGGCGCACCGCATGTGGAATTTCTTGGGCAGGTGATACAGGCTCTACTTCTACCGCGCCCATCAAATCATGCCCCGCAGCAGCGAGCAATTCAAACTCATCTTCCGCGCTGCAGCGGCGTTCGCGGGCTAAGCGCTCACGGTTGTGGCCTTCGGGCAAGAGATTTTGAAAATACACCGGCCAATGCGCATCGCTGCGTGCCACGCGCTCATCGCGCTGCGCGGCAAGGATGGCGCGGGTATCGGCATCGCTTGCGCCCACATACGCCAGCGAGAGCGTGGGCCGATTCTGATCGCTCACATAATCCTCATCGAACGAGACGCGCATCAAATCACCATACTGCGAG
>JANMFP010000328.1:0-3255 GCA_031378135.1 Variovorax sp.
TCGTTCCACGCATCGCCGTTTTGCCGTACCACCTCAGCCATGGCCTTGCCCATGGACTCTCCAACGGCTGCATCGATTTGCTGCAAGAGCGCATTACCATTGGGGATGTATTGCTTGTAGAGATCGTTGATCTTGGTGTTGGTGGATTTGTTTTCAGCACCTTGCGTGGGCACATAGGCCAACATGAGCGCACCGATCGATTGATCGGCCATCACCACCTTGGCATCTTTGCCGCCAAAATCGCCATTGCCGCTGTAGCCGGGTGCAAATCCCATGATTCTTCGCGCGGCAGCTTCTCGCTCTGATTTGAATGAAAAGCTGAATTTGGATTTGACGAGGGGCTGCAATTGTGCGGGTAAGCGCGCAAATTGCTGGTTGAGGATGGCGGTGTCTTTGCCGCCTGAGGGCTGCGCTAAAGCCCATTTCATGTCGGTGGCAAGAAATTGCGGAATGCGCAATTCCATTTGCCGCTTGCGCACCAATTGCTCCAAGCCTTTGCCTTCAATCCAACCGTTGCCATCTTCTTGTTTTGCACCCGTGGACATCACTGTGCACCTGCGGTTAGCGTCTTTTGAGTCTGAGTCGCAACCTTTGTAATAGCCAACACAATTTTGAATGAGTGGTAGGGCCTTGGCGTTGTAGGCGTTGGGGTTACCTCCCCAAATGACGTCATAGGCGATGGGATTCGTCCAAGGTTTGATATTGGCATCGAAAAACACTTGAGAATCTAGGTTTTTGCAGCCACCAAACACGGCATCCAGCACTGTATCTGCGCCATCGACCAAGAATTCTCCCGCACTACCTATCGCGCCTACAGGGTCTTTCACAATATCAACCAATACCCCAGCAAAGCAACTCGCCGCCGCAGAGCAGCTTTTCACCGCGCCTTTGGCATGGCCGACAAAAGTCTTGACTTTGCCAATCATGCCTTGGCCTGCCACGGCAATCGCACTGCCGCATTCGAGCTGCATATCCAAATTGGGTGCGCCAGCAGACG
The DNA here is from genome assembly GCA_031378135.1 of Variovorax sp. Lineage (GTDB taxonomy): Bacteria > Pseudomonadota > Gammaproteobacteria > Burkholderiales > Burkholderiaceae_C > JANMDU01. Next base: position 998 of record JANMFP010000328.1, read on the forward strand.
GCACAGGTATGCTGCTTGCAATGCCTGCAAATGCAGGGCCAATCAGTGCATCATCATTTTGTTGTAACAAATTTGACAGTGCAGGCACTGGAATGATGCTGCTCACCGCTTGCACCATGGGCCTACCGCCCTGACCATAAATATATTTTTTATAGCTGCCACCCTCTTGCTTGATGACGCCGCTGGCTGCCAAACCGACCATTGAGCTGGAAATGCCGATGGTGACGAAATTACTTGCAACAATATCTGCGATGCAATTGGGATGGGTGGCGGTAAACGCGAGCACATCGGTTGCAGCAGCCAGTAAGTCAATCTGGGTTTGCGCAATCTTCACGCCACAACTCGCCGTGTCTTTCAGGCATTGCCCCAAATTTTGAGCTTGTGCGTTGGGTGCGGTGCCTGCGAAAGTGGCTAGGCATGCCAGACCAAGCAAACTGGTTTTGAAAGATTTGGGCTTTGAGTTGTTTGAATTCATTATTTGCTCCGTGCAGCCATCTGCTAAGAAGCAAACTGTATGAGTCCGGACCGGGCGTGGTCAACATTCACATGAATGAAAGCATCACGCGATATGCGAATGTGTGATTTATGCACACTATAAATTCAATAGCGCACCGCCCATAATATATGCTGGCTAAAGGCTGATTTGATTCTTAAAACGGCGAATTAAGCGTTGCTCTGGCCGGGCACGATGGGCGGCAACGCGCCGAGCAGGCGGATCAACTCTTGCTGGCGGGTGGTGCCAGTTTTGGCGAAGATGGCCGAGAGCTGGCTGCGCACGGTAGGTAGTTTCAAATCCAAAGTTTGCGCGATTTCGGTGGGCGTTTGCCCCTCAATCAGCAAGGGCAGCAGGCGGCTTTCTGCGGGTGAGAGGCCAAAGGCTTGAATCACAAAGCCTACGGCCGCATCGGCGCGGCCGTGGCGATCAATCAGCAGCAGCATCACGGCGGCCCTGGCATCACCCGCGCCGTTCTTCATGGGCGCGGAGACGGGCAGCGCCAAGGCCATGGTGTCGCCACCCAGCAAAGCCGAGCCGCCTTCGCCGGTGGCGGCGGTTGTGAGCAGGTTGCCCAGTGCATCGCGGCCGGTGTTGGGCGTTGGCCTGTCAGAAGAAAAATAGGGTTTTGCCCAGGCAGAATCACTTCGTGCAGCGATATTTTTAGTGGCGATATTGGCAAAGCCGAGCTGACCTGCCGTGTCAAAAAAGCTCACGCCGAAATCCATGCTGTCGAGGCTGCGGTGAAACACGCCCAGCTGATCTTTCGCGGCCTTCATTTGCCAATGAAGATCAAAAGCGCGATGAACATGCGGATAAATCGCCGCCAAATTTTGCACATCTTGCACAGTGAAATTGCTTTGATCGGGACGGCGAAACAGGCTCAAATGCATGGGTGGCGCGCGCATCGCTCCTGTGCCATCGGAGAGCACCGCGCACAGCAGATGCTCAGCCGGCATGGTGAGCAAAAAATCTTTGTAAAACGCAGATGCCCGAAGCTTGGAAGCTGGCACCCAATCGCTGCCGCGCCCGATCCAGCCGGCTCTGAAAATGCCCTGCTCTAGCGCGCCATGCAACCAAAGATCATGCTGCCACCATTGCTCCGAATACGCCCGCGCCACGCACTCGGTATGGTTGTGCGCTGCATAAAAGCTTTGATCGCGCTGGCCTTGCCCGGCCACCACCAGCATGCCAATGTGGGCATCAAAAGCATGGCAGAAGCTGCGCATCACGCCATGCCAAGCGGCATCGTTGCCCACTGCGCTGTAGAGCGTAGCCAGCATAGCTGACGCATCGGTTTGCGCTAACTCAGACAGCGTGAGCGACCTCGCGATATTCGCAGAAGCAAAGTGACTAACGGCGCTTTTCATTCATGTGAATGTATCGCATAGTCAGCCAAAGCAACACAATTTAGCAATTACAGCTTAAAAACAACTCACAAAATCATAGCGCTCCGCGCACATTCTATGCCGGCTACCTCCTCAAAACATCTGGAAACTTTGGCCGACAGCGCGGCAGCCATTTCCTCAAAAATACCTCTCTTTGGAGAGTGGCTGACCAAGCCCTATTTGGTTACATTTTCTTGGCTTTCTCCCTATTCACTTCTCACCCCTCTCCATTTGCAAGCGGAGCACATCATGAAACGATTCAGCGTGAAACATCGCAGCGCAGATTTCGCGGGGCATCCCTAGCGCAAGCGTTGACGGTGTTGTCTGTGAGCTGCGCAACAGGCGCAGCATGGGCGCAAACGACGCCAACGACGCAA
>JANMFP010000342.1:0-1846 GCA_031378135.1 Variovorax sp.
CGCGCCTTCGCCAGCTACTGGGTTTTTCAGTTGCTCAATCAGCTCGCCGGTTTGTTTGGCCGTGAGCGGCAGGGGGCTGATGCCAATGGCTGCGCGCTCGGCGACGTGGGCTTGGTAAGTGGTGAGGAAGGGGGATGCCATAGAGTTCTCCTAGTGATCAAAAAAATTTATTTGGGAGCAGGCGCGCTAGGTGCAGGTGCATCCAACACGCTGATTTGAGGATTGAGTTTTAATTGCTCGGCAGTGCGAAGCTGATCGGGATTTGCGCATTCGTCAGCAAGGCGCTTGCCCAATTTTTGGCTCATCAGCATCGATTTATTCGCCAATTGAAGCCATAGCGCGCCGCGCTTTGGATCTTCGAGCCGAATGGCACCGGTGCGGCTTTGCACCGGATGCATGCTGAACCGATAGCCTTTGGTCGTGACGACGAAAAATCCCTCACGCTTGGATGGCGTGACTGTCACGCTTGTACCCAGCTCGCATTTGACTTCACCCGTATGAACGATTTTGGCAATCGCCAAATCCATCTCATCGAGCTTGATAGAAGGATCATCGTCAATTGGCGTGACTTCTTCGACGGCTTTTTGCGCGGAAGGGGCAAGTTTGGAAGCGGGCTTTTTAGCAGCAGCAGCGGTTTGCGCCCATAGGCTGTTGGACAGCAAGAGTGCGAACGAAATCAATAAAATTTTCATGGCTAAATCACTTTAATTTTGCAGGTTGCCAGGGGTGATCGAACCAAGTGAGCGCTTGATTCGACAGGGCAACTCCCGTGCGATGAGCACGCTCCAACAATTGGTAATAGTAGCGATAACTGGCTCTGTCGTGTAACTGGCCATTAAAACTGGCCGGAGCCCAAGCGTTTGCTGCGCCAAGCGCAACGATATTTGTCGCGTTTTCAATCGCCTGAGCATCCGGCGCAAAGGCTTGCAAAATCGGCCGCACTTGGCTGGGATGAATGCTCCACATACGTGTGTAGCCCAGCTGTTGGCTGGCTTGCGTGGCGGCTTCTTTCATCTTGGCAGTGTCTGCAAACTCCGTGACCACGCAATGACTGGGCACTTTGCCATGCGCATGGCAGGCTGCGGCGATTTCTAGCTTGGCTCTTGTAACCAACGGATGGGTGAATTGGCCTTGCGCCGTCATGGCGCTGGCAGGAATCGCCCCACCATGGCTGGAGACGAAATCCATCAAACCGAAGCTGATGCTTTGCACGCGCGGGTGAGCGGCGATTTCGAAGGCGTTGCTGACAGCCTTGGAAGATTCGATAAGCACATGCAGCGGGAGATGCTCGCCGCCAACTTCGTCAATCACCTTGGCCGCTGCATTGACATCCGCAGCGCTTTCAACTTTGGGAATCATGACGTAAGCAATCTGTTGCGCTGCGCTACCGAGGATGATCTGCACGTCTTGCTCAAATGCGGCATGGTCAATCGCATGCACGCGAACACCGATGCGAGGCGCTATGTCTTTAATAGCGCTCTGCGCGTATTTTATGCCGGCTAGAGGCTGATTTTTCTTAAAAAATGCAGTTTGCGCAAGCAAGGTATCACGCACCATCTGCGCATGCGCTCTTTCTTGCCCCACAGGCGCGCCATCTTCACAATCGAGCGTCACATCCATCACGCAAGCGCCAAACTCTTCGATGAGCTCTGCTTGCAGCGAGAGAGATTTTTTGATGCGAGCTTCCACGCCGCAGTAATGATCAACCACAGGCAGCTGGAAAGCTGCTGCCTGCGAGCCGAGCAAGACTTGGCGTGGATGCATGATGCGGCGAGCGATTAAACCAAGTGAGCCACGCCAGCCTGCTCGTCGGTGAGCTCTTTGAGCGTGAGGTTAATGCGCTCTT
>JANMFP010000345.1:0-4430 GCA_031378135.1 Variovorax sp.
TCCATTTCGCATGATCACGCGTGGGGCCACAACCGGCAATGACTTTGAAGCCACGCTTGTGCAAGGCTTGGCAAATCGAGGTGCCGATGCCGCCCATACCACCCGTGACGTAGGCTACTTTTTGACTCATGATGATTCCTCCTGAATAAGAAAACTATAAATTTGATAGCACTCAGCGCAGGTTTTATGCCGGCTAAGTGCCCCAAACACTTAAAAATGTGCTGCTATTGACTCTAGCGTGAATTTCAACGCTCAACGCAGAGGGAAACCCCCATGCCGCCACCGATGCACAGCGCAGCGAGGCCTTTCTTGGCATTCGTACGCTGCATTTCATGCAAGAGCGTCACCAAAATGCGGCAGCCGGATGCGCCAATCGGGTGACCAATGGCAATCGCGCCACCATTGACGTTCACCTTGGCCGGATCGATATCGAGCACTTTATTCACGGCGCAAGCTTGTGCGGCAAAGGCTTCGTTGAGTTCAAACAAATCAATGTCAGAGGCCTTCCAACCAGCGCGTTGCAACGCCTTTTGCGAGGCAGGCACAGGGCCCATGCCCATGGTGGCAGGATCGAGGCCGCTGGTGCCGAAGCTGGCGATGCGCGCAAGCGGCGTGAGGCCGAGCGCTGCAGCTTTCGCAGCACTCATCACGACCACGGCGGCTGCGCCATCGTTCAAGCCACTTGCATTGCCCGCCGTCACAGAGCCCGCTTTGTCAAACGCGGGGCGCAAGCCAGTGAGCGCCTCTAAATTGGTTTTCTTATTGATGAATTCATCGGCGTTAAACGTGATCGCATCACCCTTCTTCTGCGGGATCACCACATCGACAATCTCCGCCGCAAACTTGCCCGCAGCCTGCGCAGCAGCCGCTTTGGTCTGCGAGCCGAGTGCCAGCGCGTCTTGCATCTCGCGCGAAATGCTATGCACCTTGGCCACGTTTTCCGCCGTGATGCCCATGTGGAATTGGTTGTACACATCCCACAGACCATCGACGATCATGGAATCAATCATCTTCCAATCACCCATGCGCTGCCCATCGCGCGAGCCCATCAAAACGTGTGGCGAGGCGCTCATATTCTCTTGGCCACCGGCAACGACGATTTCGCTGTCGCCCCAAGCCACAGCTTGCGCAGCAAGCATCACGGCTTTGAGGCCTGAGCCGCAGACGGCATTGATCGTGAGCGCAGGCGTTTCGCGTGCCACACCAGCTTTCATCATGGCTTGACGCGCAGGATTCTGGCCGCTACCGGCAGTGAGCACTTGGCCCATGATGACTTCGCCAATTTGATTGGCTTCTAGCTTGGCTCGGGCAATGGCTTCTTTGATGGCAATCGCGCCTAATTCTGGCGCGCTAACTTTGGCGAGCGAGCCGCCGAATTTGCCGACGGCGGTACGTGCGGCGGAGACGATGACGATGTCTTGCATGATTTTTCCTTTTAGATGGGTTGGTGTGTATGAGGGTGAAGAAAATAATACCGGACGCAGAAGACGCAGAGGTTACGCAGAAGAAATACCAAAAAAGAAAATACTAAGAAATTGTTTGCCGCCTCAAGCAGGATTAGCTGTGTTAAGTCATCTTTTTTCTTAAAATTTTGTCTTCTTTTCTTCTGTTTTCTTTTGCGTCTTCTGCGTAACCTTTGCGTCTTCTGCGTCCGGCTGTTGAATTTGCATTTGCATTTAAACCTTAGCCTTCACATACCTTCCCGGCGCAGGCTCGATGGCCTTTGCTGAGTAGCTACGCGGCGAAGCTATAAGCTTGCCAGCTTGGGGTTTCAGCCAAGCAAACCAATCTGTCCACCAGCTGCCAGGATGCTCTTTAGCTGCGCTTAGCCACTCTGCTTGCGTTGCTGGGAAATGATTTTCTTTGCCGATCCAGTGGCTTCGTTTCATTGCAGCTGGCGCATTGATCACACCCGCGATATGACCACTTGCGCCCATCACGAAGCGCTTTTTGCCGCTCAAGATTTGTGTGCTGGCATACGCACCGCCACCATTCACACCGATCGGCACGATATGGTCTTCGCGCGAGCCGTAGATATAAGTAGGAATATCAATCTTGCTCAAATCGAGTTTTTGGCCACAGACGGTCAGCTTGCCCGGCTTGCGCAAATTGTTTTCTAAATACGTGTTGCGTAAATACCAAGCGTAGAACGGGCCGGGCAGATTGGTGGCATCGGAATTCCAATAGAGCAAATCAAAAGGCGGCGGCGTCTCGCCTTTCAAATAATTGCTCACCACGTAATTCCACACCAAATCATTGGGGCGAAGGAAGCTGAATGTTGAAGCCAGCTCTTGGCCTTTGAGTAAACCACCTTGCGCATACTGCTGCTCACGCTTTGCGACGCTCGCCTCGTCGATGAAGATATCAAGGATGCCAGTGTCGGAAAAGTCTAAAAATGTGGTGAGGAATGTCGCGCTGGCAACGGGCTTTTCACCTCTCGCGGCCAATACGGCAAGCGCAGTCCCCAAAATCGTACCTCCCACGCAGAAGCCTAGAGCATTGATCGCGCCCTGCGGCATTTTCCCTGCGTTTTTCAAGCCTTTTGAGCCGTTAGCCGGCATAGAACCTGCGCAGAATGCTATCGCCTTGATAGCAGCATGCTCGATGTAGTCATCCCAATTTTTGTCCTTCATCGACTCATCAGGATTGCGCCAGCTGACCACAAAAGTGCGGTGGCCTTCCTGCACCAGATGGCGCACCATTGAATTAGCAGGCTGCAAATCAAGAATATAAAACTTGTTGATGCAAGGCGGAATCACGAGGAAAGGTTTTTCATAAACCTTAGGCGTGAGCGGTTTGTATTCAATGAGCTGGAAAAATTCGTTCTCAAAAACGACTGCACCTTCCGTCTTGCCCACATTGCGGCCCACTTCGAATTGGCTTTCATCCGTCATCGACATATGGCCACGCTGCATATCGGCCAGCATGTTTTGCATACCTTGCGCGATGCTCTGGCCTTGTGTGTCAAACGCTTTTTTGAGAGCATCCGGATTGAGTGCAAGAAAGTTTGAAGGCGATGATGCCGCAATTTGCTGCTCGGTGGCAAAGCGCAGTCGCGCTTTGGTTTTCTCGTCAGCCTGCACACAATCGACCATCTGCATCATCGTGCGGGCGTTGAGCAAATACATGGCCGTCGTGAAATGGGCGACTGGGTTCGCGCCCCAAGCCTCACTGGCAAAACGCCGATCTGTGATCGTTGGCTTGTCTTGTGCAGACCACAGCTCTTGAATTTGCTTCAAATAGCCTTGTTGCACTTCTTGCATTGCTTGCGCGTTCAGCTGAAAAGGCGCTAATGCCTCAAAATTCATTTTTTGTCTCCGTGTCGTTATTTATTCGGGAAAACCCGAGTATCTCAAAATCTTTGCTGCACTGCAACAATTTATTTTCATGTACCTATTGCACCGCAAGAATCACCGCTCGGCAAGAGCATCTTTACCCATTGAAAACGCATTATGTATTTAGTCGCTATCGCTTGGATGTATGTCGTCGTCATGATGAGCGTGGCCGAGGCCACTTCGCCGACTGGCACGGTGCTCGGCGCAGTGATGACGTTTTTCCTTTACGGCATTTTGCCCTGCGTGATTTTGATGTACCTCATGGGCACGCCGATGCGCAAGCGTGCGAATCGTGCGAAGGAGCAAGCTGAGCTTGAGCAACTCAGAGCGCAAGTCGCTTCAAGCAACACCAGCGCTAACACGGCATCAGGCATCCAACCAAACACTGGCCGCGAATCTGCCACTGACGCGATCACGCCGGTGCGAAAAGAACTGTGATGCGTTGCTCACGGTGCACCAGGTTGCACTGCCATCGTTGCCGTAAATATGCGTGATGCCTTGGCTTGCCAAGCGTTGCCGCGCAAGTGCTTGAAGATCGCCTAGAAACTTATCTCCTGCAATCGGCTTGAAGTGTTGCTCAGCATGCGCGTCCGTTTGAACAAAAGCCTCCCGCACCTCCGCGCCCACCTCAAACGCATCTGGCCCGATGCATGGCCCAAGCCACACCAGTATCTCTTCCGCTCCTGAAGATACTCCTGATTTAATAGCACTCTGGGCATATTCTATGCCGGCTAAGTGCCTAAAACGCTTCAAAAAGTGCTCTAAAACACCACTTCCGTCCTCACCACACAAGCCTCGCCAGCCTGCATGCGCAGCGCCCACCAGCGTGCCTGCTCGATTGCAAAACAACACTGGCAAACAATCGGCCACCATCATCGTGCAGGCGATGCCGCGCTCCATCGTCAAGGCAGCATCGGCCGTCGCGCCAGAGGGCGTTTGCCTTGAGAGCTGCACCACATCCCAGCCATGCACTTGCTTCAAATACACCGGATGCGCGCCAAGCGCCTTCGCATAAGCAGCGCGATTGGCAACAACCGCAGCCGCCTCATCGCCCACATGATCACCCAGGTTCAAAGTATCGTAAGGCGCAGCAGA
>JANMFP010000138.1:0-4635 GCA_031378135.1 Variovorax sp.
AGGCCAGCCAGCATCAAAACAATAAACTCATAGCCCACAGCGTAATCTGGCTTCACGAAAATGCGGCCATCCAGCAAACCCGAGATCACATTAGCATGGACTTCTACGCCGGGATAAGTCTCGCCTACTGGCGTGACGCGCAAATCCAGCAGGCCTGGCGCCGTCGTACCGACAATCACGATCTTGCCTTTGAGCGCATCGGGGCTGACTCGACGCGCAAGCACATCAGCCGCAGAGATGTATTTGAATGAACCACCTGCCACGTTTCCCGCGCCGCGATAGGGCACCAGTGCAGCAATGCGATCATCCACAGGAATAGCCAGGCTCTTGCCGCCCTGCTTGAGCAAAATACTCTCCAGACCCTGGTAATTGCGCGAGAGGAATCGCTCCTGAGGAAAGCCCGGTTCAATGGAAGGCTGACCTGTCAGAACGCGAAACATCGCTAGCGAAAATGATTCGTAATATTGCCCTTTGTATTCAGACAACAAGGGAATGGCACGAATCACACCATCCGGATCAATCACGGGATTGATCGATCCCGCCATCGGAGCTGCTTTAGCAAGCTGCTCAATATTGGCACCATGGCCAGTGAAGGTAAAAAACTTGATCGGACGGCCCTGCAACGCTTGCTTTTGCATGGCCGCTTGAGGCAAGACGCCATTGGTGAACCCGTCGCGATCACTGGTCAAGTAATAACTGAGTACCACGGGCCGCTTCTCAAGTGATTTAGCAAACAGACTGTCGTAATCCAAACTCGCCTCAAGCTGGCTGACTCGCTCTGTAAAACCTGGTTGGTCTTTTAATTCGTTACCAGCGAGCTGCCTTAAACGCTTGATGCCCGAACTCTCATCAGGCTCGGGAAACAAAACGTCAAAGCCTACGACGGCAGCTTTTTGTCGCTCAAACAATTCATCGGTAAGCGTAGCGAGTTTGTTGCGCCCCCATGGCCAGCGGCCCACCTCGGCCAAGCTTTTCTCGTCAATATCAACAATAACGATGCGATCATCCAGCGTTTTAGGCATGGTTGCCCGCAGGCGCGTATCGTAGATGATCTCATCCAAGCGCTGGAGCACGCTTAGAGGAAGGATGCTGGCAATGTGCAAAAGCGCCAACACCAAAGGAATCAGCGTGACCAAAATACGAGGCCAGTGCCGGATCAGTCGTTCCATGAATTGCCTCTGATGAAATGTGAGGCTTGGGAATCAAGCAGCGCTAGAGCAAATCTGCTGCGCAATCAAGGATTAGAAAATTGCATTTGCGTACCAGCCAGTTCGAGCACATCACCATTTTTTAGCGTAACGGGTTCAGCGCCGATAGGCTGGCCATTGAGCGTCGGCTTATTGGAGCCCTCAACATGCGCCACCACAAAACCATGTGGGCGTTTGGTAATCGCTGCCACAGCCACACCAGGCTTGCCGATGGTGGTGACGACCTTCACAAGCGGCACCTCGCGACCAGCCGCCGCTCCCGACAATACTTTAATAGCCGCATTGCTAGCAGGCGCAGCTGCAGCTGGCGTAGGCGCAGCGACTGGCAGTGCGCCGAGGCCTGATGCGCCGGCTTTGATCACCATGGTGCGCTCGAAGCCTTCTGCCTGCTGTTCGTTCACATATTTAATCTTGTATTTGCCGATTTCAATCGTGTCGTTGTTGGCCAGCTGTTGCTTTTTGACAGCTTTACCGTTGATGTATGTGCCATTGGTGCTGTTCAAATCTTCCAAGCTGACATCGTTGCCGGCAAGCTGAATCACAGCGTGTTCACCGCTGACGGCGAGATTGTCAATCACAATGTCGTTGTATGGCCTGCGACCGAGCGTGGTGCGGTCTTTGGTCAGTTGGACTTCTTTGATGACGACACCGTCGATCGACACGATCATTTTCGGCATGGTCGGCTCCTGTTGTTGAGTTTATTCATTTGCCAAGCAAGCGCGACATGATGCCGCGTTTGGCTTGCCCATCCTTGGCTTGCGCAAGAAGCACAGAGATGTTGTCCCTGCCACCACCCGCGTTGGCCGCATCCACCAAAGCTTTCGCCATAGTTTCTAAGTCTTCATTGCTTTGCATGATATCAGCGATGTCTTGATCTGTAACCATGTCGGACAGACCATCAGAACACATGAGATAAAGATCACCGACTTCTGTGCGGTGCTCGTTCGTCTCCAGCATCACCACATCTTCAACACCCAGTGCGCGCGTCACAAGGTTTTTATTAAGCGATGTGGCTGCTTGCTCAGGCGTGATCAGGCCGGCATCCATTTGCTCTTGCAACAACGAATGATCTCTGGTGATTTGTGTGAGCTCTTGTCCGCGCAAACGGTAGCAACGCGAATCACCAATGTGGCCAAGCATCAAGCGGCCTTCTTGAAACACACCGACCACAAGCGTTGTGCCCATGCCTGTATATTGCGCATTGGCGTTGGCAGCGTTGAAAATAGAGCGGTTGGCGTTGTCGACGCAAATCTCCAAGGCTCGGCGTACTTCGCGTGCGTTGGCGTTTTTGCCAGCCTGAGAGAGCCAGCGGCTCATCTCTGATTTGATGAAGGCAGTTGCCATGCCACTGGCTACCTCGCCTGCGTTGTAACCGCCCATGCCATCGGCTAGCACAGCCAACTGAGTCGGTGCATCAATGGCTATCGAATCCTCGTTGTTTTCACGGGAAAGGCCAGGGTCGGTGCTAAGAGAAAACTGGTAAATCATGAATAAGTAACGAACTATAGCGGCTTTCAGTAGCTTTCCAGCTGAAATCTGGTGCTTTGCTTTCCATTCTATTGCGGCGGCCGGGTAACAATGGTTTTCTCAAAAGGATCGTCTAAAACTGTTGAAGTGTCGCTTTTTGAGATGAATTTTTGTGTTGCATCCAATGTGCTTGTGCCACCAAGCGGCGCAGGCTCAGTTGTTTTATTGTCACGTGAGAAAGCCTGCGTCTTGTCGGCAACCGTAGCCAGAGCGACGGGCATGGTTGCCGAAGTGCTCAAGACAGTTGTGCTTGCATTCGTTGGCGGCGTTGGCCCATCCAGTTCGGCCAATACAGCGCGTAAATCAGAAGCAAACTGTTCACCATTTTGATAACGCGTCTCAGGCCGCTTAGACAAGCTCATCGCCACAACATCTGCGAGTTTGGACGGAATTTCAGCGCGAATGATGCGAATATCAGGCGCTTCTTCGTTGGCAATTTTGTACATCAGCTCTGCCATCGAGTCCCCCCGAAATGGCAGCACGCCAGCAAGCATCTGAAATAGCATCACGCCCAAGGAATACAAATCAGAGCGGCCATCTACGCGCTTGCCAGCGATTTGCTCCGGGCTCATGAAGCTGGGCGTGCCAAGCACAAGGCCGGTTTTGGTTTTGCTTGAATCAGTGATGCGGGCGATGCCAAAGTCAGTGACTTTCACGATATCCAAGCTGTGCTCATACATCACGTTGGCCGGTTTGATATCGCGGTGCACCACGCTGTTTTCATGTGCATAAGCGAGCGCCATGGCGACACGCTCGACGATGGTGATCACGCGCTGCATGGGCAGCAAATGGCCCTCTTTGCAGTAATCCACCAAATCCTTGCCTTTGAGGAATTCCATCGCGATGTAGGCCAAATCGTGTTCTTCGCCGGCATCGTAGATCGTGACAATTTGCGGATGCTGCAAACGGCCAGCGGTCTCGGCCTCGCGGAAAAAGCGTTCTCTCGCATCGGTGAGCTCATCGCCTTCAAATTCTTGCGAGAGTGCCATGGTCTTGATCGCCACCACACGGCCAATTTTTGGATCTTTGCCCAAATACACCACACCCATCGCGCCTTTGCCCAGCTCTTTTTCAACCGAGTAGCGGCCCAGCATCGGCTTTTCAACGCTGCCATCATTGAGCACCAATGTGCCACCCGGATGCCCGCCGCCGCCGCCCAAAATCACCGTTTCAGAGAGGTTTTTGGCACGATTGAGCTTCTCGGCCAGGCCTTTGTGTGTTTTATCCAAAGTGGCCATGTGTTCATACACGGCTTGTGCTTTGTTGAACTGGCGCTTGCGCTCGAAGTCCAGCGCGAGGTTGCCCATGTTATCCAAAAGAGCACCCGAAGCAGGCACGCGGCGATAGCGATCAAAAGCCTCATCCAAACGCCCCTGGCCAGCAAGCGCTAAGCCCATCATGCGGTTGGTCTCGGCAGATTCTTCATCAGATTTAACTTTGCCTTCTTCGGTGATCAAGAAGCGTTTTGTGGTCAGGGCCAAATGGCCGATCAACAAAAGTGCAGCTGGGAACATGAGTTCGATCCATTTGCTGGCCTGAGTCAAAAGGAGATAGGAACTGAAAAGCAGAATCACAAAAATCACGCCCGTCGTCACAGCACCAGCGCCCGCAGACAAACGGGGCAACAAAACGATCAGGTACACAGCAACACCCAAAACCGCCAAGACTTTGACAGCGGCAGTCCACCAAGGCGCTGTCACAAAATGCTCAGAAAGCAGGCTAGAAGTCACGTGTGCTGTTTGCTCCACGGGAGTCATACCACGGCCCAGCGGGGTCGGGAACTCAACGCCAACGCCAGCCGCCGTGGGGCCAAATAAAACGATCTTTCCAGCATATTTGCCAGGCGGTACTTTGCCACTGAAGACATCAAAGGCAGAGTCGTATGAGAAGGCTGGCTTGC
>JANMFP010000464.1:0-6118 GCA_031378135.1 Variovorax sp.
TGGCCGCTGGGATATGCTTCATGACGGACGCTCCTGCTTTCCTTGAGTGGTTGATGGAACTTTCACTTATGACAGCAAACTTGCTGTTTGTGAAGGTGGGGGTGTCCATCCCATTGGAGATAGCGAGGCCGTAGAGGTGCCCTTGTCTGAGCGAAGCGAGTTTGGGCACCGTGCCTCGATATTGAGTACTGCAGATGGTCGCCCGAAGGGCCTGCTGCGACGGGTCGGCCATCAGAGCCGCTATCCGTTCACAAAACAGGCCAGTCAATTTACAGCGTCAACACAGTACACCCCGTCGTTTTACGCGCTTCCAAATCACGGTGCGCCTGCTGCACGTCGGCTAGCGCATAGCGCTGATCAATCTTGATCTTCACCGCACCGCTTTGCACCACGGCAAACAACTCATCGGCCATCGCTTGCGTACTCTCACGCGTGGCGATGTGGGTGAAGAGCGTTTGACGCGTGACATACAGCGAGCCTTTGCCGCCAAGCATGCCGGGTGCAAATGGCGGCACGACGCCCGATGCGTTGCCGAAACTGGCCATCAAGCCGAAGGGTGAGAGGCAATCGAGGGATTTGTCCCAAGTGTCTTTGCCCACCGAGTCGTACACCACTTTGACGCCTTTGCCGCCGGTGATGTCTTTCACACGCGCGGCGAAATCTTCTGTGGAGTAATTGATCACATGCGAAGCGCCATGCGCTTTGGCCAGTAGACATTTTTCATCTGAACCCGCTGTGCCAATCAGTTGATAACCCAGCGCCTTCGCCCACTGGCAAGCAATCAAACCCACGCCGCCAGCCGCCGCATGGAAGAGCACGAAATCGCCGGCTCTCAATCCTTCAACGGGCAGCGTTTTGCGAAGCAGGTATTGCGCGGTGAGGCCTTTGAGCATCATGGCTGCGCCGGTCTCAAACGTGATGCTGTCAGGCAGCTTGCAAACGTTCTTCGCAGGCATCACGCGTGCGTGGCAATAGGCACCGGGCGGGTTGGCGGCGTAAGCTGCGCGGTCGCCCACTTGCAGATGCGTCACACCTGCGCCAACGGCTTCCACCACACCCGCGCCTTCCATGCCGAGCTGCAATGGCAAGGGCAGGGCATACACGCCGCTGCGTTGGTACACGTCGATGAAATTCAAGCCCACCGCATGGTGGCGGATGCGAATCTCTCCTGCGCCTGGCTCGCCCACTTGTACGTCAACGAGCTTCATCTGCTCCGCTCCGCCGGTTTGTTCGATGATGATGGCTTTGTTCATAGCTGTCTCCAAAAATAGGTTGTAGAAAATTCTAAGCCGCTTTGCTTCTGCTCACCCAATACACGCCGATCAACACCAATAGCGTGCCAGCGATGATCCAAGTGTTGAGTTGTTCGCCCAAGAAAATCACGCCCATGACAATCGTGCTCATCGGGCCGATCATGCCGGTTTGCGCGGCCAAGCCTGCGCCGATGCGCTCAATGGCCATCATCACCAACACCACGGGCACCGCTGTGCACAGCGTGGCATTCAGGATGGAGAGCCAAATTACTTCAGGCGCAACGATGGCGGCCGACATGGGCTTCAAGATTAAAAATTGCGCGATGCACAGCAAGCAAGCCACAGTGGTGGCCAGGCCAACCAAACGCAGCGAGCCCAGCCGCTTGACCATCTCACCGCTGTAGACCAAATAAATCGCATACGACACGGCACTGGCCAACACCAAGGCCGCGCCAATCCAAGTGCCTGCTCCTTCAAACTTCACTTCATGACCGAACACCAACAGCACGCCGCCGTAGCTCAAACCCATGGCGAGCATCTGCGTGCGAGAAATTGTTTTTTTGAAGATCACCATGCCGAGGATGAGCACGATGGTTGGGTTCAAATACAAAATCAATCTTTCCAGTGATGCACTGATGTATTGCAAGCCAGCAAAATCCAAAAAACTCGCGAGGTAATAGCCACAAAAGCCGAGCCCGAATAGGCCCAGCCAATCGTTGCGAGAAAGCGGCGGTTTCCCGCGCGATGCCCACCATGCCATGCCCGCAAACAACGGCAAAGCAAACAACATGCGATACATGATGAGCGTCACGGGATCGACGCCGTAGCGATACGCGAGCTTGACGATGATGGCTTTGCCGCTGAAGGCAATTGAGCCTGCTACCGCCATGATGAGGCCCGTGAGCCGCGTGGAAGCTAGCATGGAGCCGCCTCGCAGTCACTATCAAAATAATAGCTGTCCGCGCATATTCTTTGCCGGCTAATCGCCCAAAATGCTTTAAAAATCACTTCAAAGTCTATCCAGAATCAAAAGCCCACTGCTTGCCCGTCGCGCCTCGGATCGCTCGCTGCTACGTAGCCTTCGCTCTTTGGATCGCCCGCGCGCCAGATGAATTGCCCAGCGCCAAAGTCTTGATAAGAATCATTGATCACTTCCGTGCGATGCCCCAGATCTTTCAAGCCTTGCACGGTTTGCGCGTTCATCGCTGCTTCCACATTGATCTCTAGCCCTTGATTGAAGCGCCAGCGCGGCGCATCGCATGCGGCTTGTGGGTTTTGCTTGTAATCGAGCATGCGCACCAAGGTTTGCATATGGCCTTGCGGCTGCATGTTTGCACCCATCACGCCATAGCTCATGACCGGCTGGCCGTCTTTTGTGAGGAAAGCCGGAATAATCGTGTGGAAGGGGCGCTTGCCCGGCGCGACCACGTTGGGCGACGCAGGATCAAGCGAGAAATCATGGCCGCGATTTTGCAAGCTGATGCCAAAATTGGGCTCCACGCAGCCCGAGCCAAAGCCCATGTAATTGCTTTGAATGAAGCTCACCATCATGCCGTTTTCATCTGCCGCAGTGAGATAAATCGTGCCGCCTTTGGCCATGTCGCCTGCTTGGAAATCCTGCGCTTGATCCATGCGGATGAGTTTGGCACGCTCAGCAAGATACGAGGCATCGAGCATCTGCGCGGGAGTCACCGTCATCGACGATGGCTCGGCCACATATTTGTAGACATCCGCGAAGGCCAGCTTCATGGCCTCAATTTGCAGATGCTGCGAATGGACGCTGTCGACCTTGTGGCTGGCCACATCAAATTGGCTCAAGATGCCTAAAGCAATGAGCGCAGCAATGCCTTGGCCGTTGGGGCCGATTTCATGCAAATCGTAGCCACGGTAGCTTTGCGAAATCGGCGTGACCCACTCGGGTTGGTAGGCTGCGAAATCAGCCGCTGTGAGGCTGCCGCCGTTGGCATCAGAGAACTTCTCAATTGCCTGTGCAATTTCGCCGCCATAAAAAGCTTGGCCTTTGCTTTGTGCAATCTGACGCAAACCATTGGCCGCTGCTTTGAACTGAAACAGTTCGCCCACATTCGGTGCGCGGCCCCAAGGCAAAAAGCTCTGTGCAAAGCCAGGC
Source organism: Variovorax sp. (assembly GCA_031378135.1). Classification (GTDB taxonomy): domain Bacteria; phylum Pseudomonadota; class Gammaproteobacteria; order Burkholderiales; family Burkholderiaceae_C; genus JANMDU01. Next base: position 3,382 of record JANMFP010000464.1, read on the forward strand.
AGGCCTTGCAGCTCAGGCGTGGCCGCGGCCCACTTGCCTTGCACCACCGGAGGCAGCAAATAGCCGCGCTCGGCAATTTCAATCGCAGGTTCCATCAAATCTGCAAATGGCAGTTTGCCAAACTTCTCGCTCAGTGCCACCCAGCTGGCCACGGCGCCGGGCACGGTCACGGTATCCATGCCGCGCTTGGGCAACTTGGGCTGATCGCCATATTTCTTTTTGAAATAGTCTGGTGTCCACGTCTGCGGGGCGCGGCCAGAGGCGTTGAGCCCATGCATTTTTTTGCCATCCCACAGTATGCAAAAAGAATCCGAGCCCAAGCCATTGCTCACAGGCTCGCAAATCGTCATGGCGGCTGCGGCGGCCACTGCGGCATCTACCGCATTACCACCCTTGAGCATCATGCGCAGGCCCGCTTGTGCGGCCAGTGGATGCGAGGTGCTCACCACATTGCGGGCGAAAACGGGCAGGCGGGTTGATGAATAGGGGTTAGAAAAATCGAAGTTCATGGATTGATTATCCTGGTTGCCTACAATGCGCGCAGTCTCACAACTATATAACTGCTATGGCCGACACCACTGCCCTGATCGATGTGATCAAACAAGAGCTCAAAAGCCGCGACAAATCTTATGCCGATTTGGCCGAGGCGCTGGAGATGAGCGAATCTACCGTTAAGCGCATGTTCAGCAAAAAAGAAATGCCGCTCTCTCGGATTGATGACGTTTGCCGTTATCTCGGTACTGATTTCGCTGACCTCTCGCGCAAAGTGGCCGAAAGCACACCGCTCATGACTGAGCTGACGTATGCGCAAGAAGCCGCCGTGGTGAAAGATCCGCTCTTGCTGCTGGCTGCCATTTGTGTGCTCTCGTATTGGGAGTACGAGCAAATCGTGCAGACTTATGCCATCACGGAGGCTCAATGCACCGCCAAATTGCTCGCGCTCGACAAGCTCGGCGTGATTGAGCTCAAACCCATGAATCGCTATCGCTTAAAAGTGGCCAAAACCTTCCGCTGGCGCGGCGATGGCCCGATTCGCAGCTATTTCACGCAGCACATCGTGGGCGAATATTTTTCAGGCCGCTTTGATCGCGAAGGCGAGACTTTGCTCATGGTTCACGGCAACATCAATCGCGTAGTGGCGCCGAATTTCGTGGAGCGCATCAAGCGCATCGGCCAAGATTTTGCGGCGCAGCATTTGGCCGATAAAAAGATGGACGAAAAACATCGCGATGGCTTCACGATGATCGTAGGATTTAGGCGCTGGGAGTTTTCGGCGTTTACTGGGATGCGAAGGAAATAAAGTCAAAGCTTCATCATCTGCTCGCGATAGTGAATCAGCTCATCAATCGATTCATGCACATCTGCCAGCGCAGTGTGCCTTTGCTTTTTCTTAAAGCTCTTGTAGGCCTCAGGCTTCCAGCGTTTGGCCAGTTCCTTCAAAGTGCTCACATCGAGATTGCGATAGTGGAAAAACGCTTCTAGCTTAGGCATGTAGCGCACAAGAAAACGCCTGTCTTGGCCAATCGTGTTGCCGCACATCGGAGCTTTGCCAGCGTTCACATAGGTTTTGAGGAAGTCGATCAGGGGCTGCTCGGCTTGAGCTGCCGTGGTTTTGCTGCTGCGCACGCGATCAATCAGGCCGCTCTTGGTGTGGGTGGAGACATTCCACTTGTCCATTTTTTTCAATGCTGCTTCACTGACCTTCAAAGCGAATACCGGGCCTTCAACGCGGATGGCCAGATCTGGGCTGGTCACGACCACCGCTATTTCGATCAAGCGGTTTTCCTTTGGATCTAAGCCCGTCATCTCGCAATCGAGCCAGACGAGGTTGTGTTCGGATTTTTTAAGCGGTGTCAGAGTTGTTGCATGGGTCATGCTCTGATTTTCGCTGAAAGCCAAGGGCATTCTTTGAATGGCTTTAAAAGCCTAAAATCTATGCATGTCTCCACCTGTATTTACCGCTCTGTTTGTCGCCGCGCTTGTCGCGGGGCTGATTCTTAAACTCATCCTGGCCACACGCCAAATCCGCCATGTCGCCCAGCATCGCTCCAGCGTGCCCGAGGCATTCGCTGAGCGCATTACGCTGGCCGCACACCAAAAAGCGGCCGATTACACGATCGCTAAATCTCGCTTAGGTATTTTGGAGCTTGCCTTTGGCGCGGCCGTTCTGCTGGGCTGGACTTTGCTGGGCGGCCTGGATGCGCTCAACCAAGTTTTGCTTGCGTGGTTTGGCCCAGGTTTGACACAGCAACTGGCCTTGCTGGCAAGCTTCGTGGTGATTGGCGGCATCATTGATTTGCCTTTTTCGCTTTACGGCACCTTTGTGCTCGAAGAGAAATTTGGGTTCAACAAAATGACACTCAAGCTCTGGCTGGCAGATGCTGTGAAAGGTGCATTCATCGGCGCGCTGATCGGCTTGCCGATTGCTGCGTTGATTCTCTGGCTCATGGGCGCAGCAGGCGATCTTTGGTGGCTCTGGGCTTGGTGTGTGTGGATGGGCTTTAACGCCTTGCTGATGCTGATTTATCCGACCTTTATCGCGCCACTGTTCAACAAATTCGAGCCATTGAACGATGAAACCTTGAAAAAGCGCGTCACGGCTTTGATGAATCGCTGCGGCTTCACCGCCAAAGGCCTCTTCGTGATGGATGGCAGCAAACGTAGCGCGCATGCCAATGCATATTTCACGGGCTTTGGTGCGAGCAAACGCGTGGTGTTTTTCGATACGCTGCTGAAA
>JANMFP010000496.1:0-1542 GCA_031378135.1 Variovorax sp.
GCGATACAACCCATCTTGCTGCAAACCGAATTCGCGCTCCAGACCATTGGGGCGATAGTCATCAGCGCTGATCACGCTGCCATCGGCTTTCGCGCGAGTGAGCATGTCTTTGACGATTTTTGAATCCCAGGTCTTGCTCATGAGCTCGGCCTTGGCCACAGGTGGCGTCGGCGCGTTGCGGATGATGCGGATGAATTCATCAATATTGGCCAAAGCGACGGCCAAGCCTTCCAGCAAATGACCGCGATCACGCGCTTTGCGCAACTCAAACACGGTGCGGCGCGTGATCACTTCACGGCGATGCAAGAGGAACACGCTGATGAGCGTTTTGAGATTGCACAGCTTGGGCTGGCCATCAATCAAAGCCACCGTGTTCACGCCAAACGTGTCTTGCAACTGCGTGAGCTTGTAGAGATTATTCAGCACCACCTCGGGCACTTCGCCGCGCTTCAATTCGATCACCAAGCGCATGCCGGATTTGTCGGACTCATCTTGAATGTGAGAGATGCCTTCAATCTTTTTCTCGTGCACCAATTCGGCAATGCGCTCTTGCAAAGTTTTCTTATTGACCTGATACGGCAGCTCATCGACGATGATCGACTGGCGCTGGCCTTTGTCGATGTCTTCAAAATGCACTTTCGCCCGCATCACCACGCGGCCACGCCCTGTGCGGAAAGCTTCTTTCACGCCACTCGTGCCGTAAATGATGCCGCCTGTGGGGAAATCTGGCGCGGGGATGATCTCGATCAGCTCATCAATGCTGGCCTCAGGATTTTTGAGCAGATGCAAGCAAGCATCAATCACTTCATTCAAGTTATGCGGCGGAATATTGGTCGCCATGCCCACGGCGATACCGGTGGAGCCGTTGACCAACAAATTCGGAAATTTCGCGGGCAACACCAAAGGCTCTTTTTCCGAGCCGTCGTAGTTGGGGCCGAAATCAACGGTCTCTTTGTCAATGTCAGCCACCAATTCGTGGGCGATTTTGGCCAAGCGAATCTCGGTGTAGCGCATCGCAGCTGGGTTGTCGCCGTCCACCGAGCCGAAGTTGCCTTGGCCATCCACCAACATATGCCGCAGCGAAAACGGCTGCGCCATGCGCACGATGGTGTCGTAAATCGCTGAGTCGCCGTGCGGGTGGTATTTACCCATCACGTCACCTACGATACGCGCACTCTTGCGATAGGGCCGGTTGTAATCGTTGTTCTGCTCATGCATGCCATACAGCACGCGGCGATGCACAGGCTTCAAGCCATCGCGTGCATCAGGCAGCGCGCGGCCCACAATCACGCTCATCGCGTAATCTAAGTAGCTGCGGCGCATTTCCTCTTCAAGGCTGATGGGCAGGGTTTCTTTGGCGAATGGGATCATGAAAGTGCGCGGTTTTGTAGGACAGGAACGACCTGGTTTTTATCGAGCCGTTGAGCGCTGGCATGTCGCTCAAAACCAACGATTTTAGCCCGCTTTAGAGCACCCACTGCAATGCTGTCAGCATGCTGTCTGCATCAAAACTTCACCGGATAAATGTCGCTTTAAAGCAAC
>JANMFP010000190.1:0-2362 GCA_031378135.1 Variovorax sp.
TGGTCGCATGCTTGGGCGGGCGGGATTTTCGTGGCCATTGCGTTTGAGGTGGCTAAAGCACTGCTGGCTTTGTATTTGCGCAGCGTGCCCACGTTTGCCGCGGTGTATGGCGCATTCGCTACTGTGCCGATTTTGTTACTTTGGTTTTATATCGCGTGGCTGATCGTGCTTTTTGGCGCGGTGATCGCAGCGTATTTGCCCAGCTTACTTTCAGGCGTTGCAAGGCGTGGCGATACGCCAGGCTGGAATTTTCAACTCGCCTTTGAAGCCTTGCAGGCGCTCGATGCTGCGCGCAATACAGATGCCAAAGGCCTGACCTTGCTGCAGCTGGCATCTCGCTTGCGGGTGGACAATCTTCAACTTGCCCGCCCTATGCAAGCGCTGCGCGACTTGGATTGGATTGGATTTTTAGACGCCGACGATAGCCACACACAGCGCATCGTGTTGCTTGCCAATCCCGAGACCACGGCCCTCATGCCGCTGGCCCACAGCCTGCTCTTGCCGCAGAAAAGTATCAATTTTTGGAGTGAAAATGGCCTTTCGCCGGCAAACAATCTACGCGGAGCGCTATTGAATTCGTAGCGCAGTAAGTGGTTGCGAATGGCTTGCTAAGTGCTTGCGACGCCATCAGCTGCGGATATTTCGGAAGTCGCTGATGATGGCTAAATCAACATAACGTGCACCTGTGCGATCACCGGGGCCATACATCACCTCAAAGCCGCCGATATCGTTTTTGCCGATAGATTCCATCGCTGTGATCATGGCTTGCGGGCCCTCACCGCGCATGCGGGCCAAGCCCAAGCACAGTGTCTTCATCTCGATATAGGCTTCTAAGCCGTAGCTCGATGGTGGCTTGTTGATCGCTTGCGTGGCACTGAGGTATTCGCGCACGATGGCCATGGACACTTTACTCACCGAGGGCACCACGAGAGAAGTGGCTATGCCGCGCGAAGCTTCTTTGAGCTTGCCAGCCATAACGGTTGTGTCAACGGCTGAAAGACACCACAGTTGCTGCCCCGTTTCACCCTCTTTGCGCAGCGCTTGCACCAAGCTCATGGCGCTGGGCGTGTGCAAGCCCATCAAAATCACATTGTGGGCTTTGAGAGCCTTGGTGGCCTCTGCAAGATTACTGCCATCGGCTTTTACTTCAATCGGCGGCGCAAGCGCCAAGCCTTGCGCTTGAGCTGCAGCTTCAAAGGTACCTTTGGCCAGTTGGCCGAAAGGAATGTTGACATACGCGACAACGGCTTGTTTGATGCCCGTGGTGCGCTGGTGTTGAACGATAGCTTCGGATTCGCGCACAAAGCTTGCGCGCACAGGGAAGACTTCGCGCTGTGGCTGCGTGCGAAAAGCGTTTGAGCCCGTTGTAAATCCTACGCCAACTTGCTGCAATTGCGCCAAAGCCTTGGCTGCAACCACGCAGCTAGGCGCGCCAAAAAAACCAGTGTAGGCCACAGGGCTGTGTTCCTTGAGCAATGCAGCGATGTTCTCGCCCGTGCGCGCTTCGACGTAGGCGTCATCAAGTGCATGAAGCTGCAGCTTGCGCCCCGCGATGCCGCCTTTGGCATTGATCATGCTGGCATATGCCGCCGCGCCATCTCGCTTGGCTTCGCCATACGATGCTTGAGCGCCAGTTAGAGGCAGGCTCGAGGCAATGCGCCATGAATTGCTGGCGCGAGTTTGCGCCCAGACCGCTGGGGTAGCGAGGCAGCTGGCGGCAAGTGGCAGAAATATGCGTCGTTTCATGATGTGATGAACTCCTGTGTTCAAATCATAATGTGCCATGCGCAGTCATGTCGCTTTGTCACGAATATCGCTCATTCACGCCACTTGTTTTCAGATGTCTCTTTTCAGATGCTGAGTTATTACCAACTCTTGCTGTTCTTGATAATAAAATCGCCTCTAGCCGGTAAATTACCTGCGCTAATTGCTATTAAATTCATAGTAAAAAATAGTTAACTGGCTTGTATGAGATGATTTGATACCAGGCGGTATCTTAGTTAACTCATTGGTATAATAATGGTTGCAATATTGCAAAGTTCAACGAGTAGCCATCATGAAAAGCCAACGTCGTACCTTCATCATTCATTCAGCAGCAGCCAGCGCAGCTTCATTGTTGGGCGCGCAAGCCGCATTTGCGCAAAAGCTCGAACTCGTCAAAGACACCGATGCCAACGCAGTTGCGCTCGGCTACAAAACAGACGGCACGAAAACCGATACAAAAAAATATCCTAAATATGCGAAAGAGCAATCCTGCGCGAACTGCGCTTTGTGGGTTGGCGATGCAAAAGCACCAGAAGGCAAATGCGCATTGTTTGCAGGCAAAGCCGTTGCGAATAAAGCGTGGTGCAGCGCTTGGGCG
>JANMFP010000619.1:0-2513 GCA_031378135.1 Variovorax sp.
GCAACGATTGTGGGATCCGGCCCTGAGTCGCTCAAAAAAATCACGATGATTGGCAACGATCTTGCACTCGACTCTGGTGTGGGCGTCTGCGGCAAAGAAGGGCAAAGTGTGCCGGTGGGCGTAGGCCAGCCTACCTTACGGCTTGAAGGGCTGACCGTTGGCGGCACAGCCTGACGGCCGAATTTCACAAACCTTGCCGTTCTTATGACAAAACTTGTCGTAAGTCGCGTGAAGCTTTTTTTCACACCATTCATGCTTGAAACACGCTGACAATCACATGATGTCAGCTCATTCTCGCTTCCCACTTAACGCCGAAACTGGCTTGCCCGATATCCGCGATTTCGCCGAACTCGGGCAAGCGCTGCGCACGATGTCGACGGATGCAGAAACGCATCGCTTATCGGATGGCATGGGCGAGCTGTCTGCGTCCATTGAGCGTGTAGGCCAAGCGCTCTCTAGCAAACAGCGCGGCGCTGCGGTCGGGCCGCTGTTGGTGGATTTGCTGACCGCTTTGCGCAAGCATCGCCAGCTGGTGGTGAGCCTGTCTGAGACATGGCGCACTTTGTATGAATATGCGGCGTATCTGGCTGCTTTGAATAACTTCCGAGTGTTGGTCGGACAATGGCTGGTGGAGCGAAACATCAGCGGCGATAGCGAGGTTGTGATCGAAGATTTTGAGATGATTGGCTGGCGCACCTTGGGTGAAGGCCTGATGATGATTGACATCCACGAGCAAGCGCTCACGCAAGCGCAGCAAGTGTCTGCGATGGGAAATCTGGATGAATCTCGTTTGATCAAGGCTAAAAATTGGTGGGGGCAGCTCAGAGGCAAAGGCCAAGATTTTGACCATTCCAAAGCCTGAGGCGACGATCGAGGCAAGCTGTGCGATATTCCGTGTTACTATTTCTGTCATGCAAAACTTCTTTTACTTTTATTTTTGGTTCTCAGTCCCCGGCGGACGAGAGGCAAATGCATAAGTAAACTTAAGCACCCTCATCAAACCGCCGAGCTCCCAAGCTCAGGCGGTTTTTTTATTCTCTTCTCGTTTCTTTTGGAGCACTTTCATGACAAATACAACAACGCAGGATGCGTGGTATCCACCCGGCAGCCAACCGCAAGACCGTACCAGCCAAACCGACGACGCCCGCATCAAGGACATCACTGTGCTCCCCCCTCCCGAACATTTGATTCGCTTCTTCCCGATTCGCGGCACACCCGTTGAGTCGCTGATTGAAAACACGCGCAAGCGCATCCAAAACATCATGCATGGCAAAGATGATCGCCTCTTGGTGGTGATTGGCCCGTGCTCGATTCACGATCCCGCAGCCGCACTGGATTACGCGCGCCGCTTAAAAGAAGTGCGCGAAAAATATGCCGACACGCTGGAAATCGTGATGCGCGTGTATTTCGAGAAACCGCGCACGACGGTGGGCTGGAAAGGTCTGATCAACGACCCGTACCTCGACGAAAGCTACCGCATCGACGAAGGCCTGCGCATTGCGCGCCAGCTCCTGATCGAGATCAATCGCATTGGTTTGCCCGCAGGCAGCGAATTCTTAGACGTGATCTCGCCGCAATACATCGGCGATTTGATCGCGTGGGGCGCCATCGGCGCACGCACCACGGAAAGCCAAGTGCACCGCGAATTGGCCAGCGGCCTCTCCGCACCGATTGGCTTCAAAAACGGCACCGATGGCAACATCAAAATCGCCACCGACGCGATCCAAGCCGCAGGCGGCGGGCATCACTTTTTGTCGGTGCATAAAAACGGCCAAGTGGCCGTGGTGCAAACCCATGGCAATCCAGATTGCCACGTGATTTTGCGTGGCGGCAAAACGCCGAATTACGATGCAGCGAACGTGGCAGCAGCTTGCAAAGATTTGGCTGCAGCCAAGCTCCCGCAAACCTTGATGGTCGATTGCAGCCATGCGAATTCATCGAAGCAGCACGAGAAGCAACTCGATGTAGCGCGCGATATTGCGGCGCAAATCCAAGGCGGCAGTAAGAGCGTTTTCGGCGTGATGCTTGAGAGCCATTTGCATGCTGGTGCGCAGAAGTTCACACCCGGCAAAGACAATGCCAGCCAACTCGCCTATGGCCAAAGCATCACCGATGCATGTCTGGGCTGGGATGATTCGATGGCGGCTTTGCAAGTGTTGTCTGAGGCTGTGAAAGCACGTAGAAATTAATTGGGGTAAATTAATTGGGGTCAGATACACATTAATTTGCTGGGCGTTTGAGTGGCTGGCGTTCAAGTAGTGGGTGCTCTATGGCCTGTGCTTGGCGTATGCGGCATGGCCTCATGGTCTCCCTCGGGGGCTAGGCGACACCTGTCGCCTTGAATGACAAATGGAAATGCAAGCATTTCCTCGCCCTGCGTCCAACAAATCGGCCATACCGCATACGCCAAGCACAGGCCGTTGGTTAGCGTGCGGAGTACCCATCTCATCGCACCACCGTCTTTGAAGTAGTTGACGTGGGCGAACGAAGCTCTCACGTCAACTAACAGGCCT
>JANMFP010000184.1:0-2058 GCA_031378135.1 Variovorax sp.
TGTGTTTGTGACACGCCCACGCAATGTGATGGTGCTCAAAAGCGTCACGCCGGCACTTGCCACCTTGCTCGATGCGCAGGTGGACGGCGTGCAAGATGCGCGCTTTGGACGAGTTCGCCAAGATACTCAGGCCAATTCAACGGGTGTAACAGCTTCTCAGTTATGGGCTGTTGATGAGCGCATGGCTTACGGCTCTACCGTTGCAACCAGCAATGATGAGAGCCAAATTGCGGTGATGACGGCTTATATGCAGATGTTGCGCTGAGTCGTTAAGCCTTCTCAGAAAACGCCAAATGCAAACCTAACCCTGCAAACGCAGAAGCAAATCCACGACGCATCCAGTTTTGAACGCGTTTGGAGTTCATCACCAAAGCGCGGAAGCTGTGGGCGAGCAGGCCGTAAAGCGCGAACACGATGAAGGTCATGAGCATGAAGACGCCGCTGAGCACTAACATTTGACCGAGCGGCCAAGAGGCGCTGGGGGAGACGAATTGCGGCAAGAAGGCGAGAAAGAAAATCGTGAGCTTGGGGTTGAGTAAGTTGAGCAAGATGGCTTTGATGACGATGGCCATCGCTTTTGTTTCTTGAGGCGCTGAGTCGAATGAGAAAGCTGAGCGGTCTTTCCATGTGGCATAGGCCAAATAAAGCAGATACAACACGCCGGCGTATTTGAGCAAGGAAAAGGCGAGGGCGCTGGTGTGCATGATGGCAGCTAAGCCTGCGATGGTAGCGAGCAGATGCGGCACGATGCCGAGTGTGCAGCCCAGCGCCGCCCAAATACTGGCTTTGCGGCCTTGCATCAGCCCTGTCGATACGGTGAAGACCGCGCCCGTACCGGGAATCAAAACGATGATGAAAGAGGTGATGAGGAAGTCGAGTGTGATCATGGCCTCATGATAGCCCACAACGAAAAAATACAGCCTGATGGCGATTCATTTACTTCCGCAAATCCACCACCCGTTTGGCTTTACCCGCGCTGCGCTCTACACCGCCTTCAGCGCGCAATTCAATCACTGCCGATGAACCGATGTAGGTCTTGATATCGTGCGCAAGCGCTTTGGATGCTGCGCGGGCTGCTTCAGAATCGATAGCTAGGCTGGGCTTGGTTTCTACGGCGACTGTGAGCGCATCGAGGTGGCCGTCTTTGCTCAAGATGCATTGGTAGTGCGCAGAGAGCGCATCTTGCTTGAGGATCAGCTCTTCAATCTGCGTGGGAAACACATTCACGCCGCGCACGATCATCATGTCATCGCTGCGCCCGGTGATTTTTTCCATGCGGCGCATGGTGCGCGCCGTACCGGGGAGCAAACGCGTGAGATCTCGCGTGCGGTAGCGGATGATGGGCAGGGCTTCCTTGGTGAGGCTCGTGAAGACCAACTCGCCGAATTCACCATCGGGCAATACAGCGCCTGTGTCGGGGTCGATGATTTCGGGGTAGAAATGATCTTCCCAAATCGTGGGGCCATCTTTGGTGTCCACACATTCGCTGGCCACGCCCGGGCCCATGACTTCGCTCAGGCCATAGATGTCTACCGCATGAATATTCAGGCGCGCCTCAATCGAAGCACGCATTTCATTGGTCCACGGCTCGGCGCCGAAGATACCGATGCGCAGGCTCGTCTTGCGCGGATCGATGCCCTGGCGCTCCATTTCATCGGCAATGGAGAGCATGTAGCTGGGCGTGACCATGATGATCGTGGGTTTGAAATCCATGATGAGTTGGACTTGCCGCTCCGTCTGCCCGCCACCGAAAGGCACAACGGTGAGGCCCAATTTCTCAGCGCCGTAATGCGCCCCTAAACCGCCGGTAAACAGGCCGTAGCCATAGCTCATATGCACCATGTCACCGGGCTTGGCTCCTGCAGCGCGGATCGAGCGCGCCACCAAACTCGCCCACATATCGATGTCGTTTTGCGTATAGCCCACTACCGTGGGTTTGCCCGTCGTGCCGCTGCTGGCGTGGATGCGAACAATTTGCTCGCGTGGCACGGCAAACATGCCAAAGGGATACGCTTCGCGCAAATCTTTCTTGGTGGTGAAGGGCAGCTTGCTTAAATC
>JANMFP010000023.1:0-2166 GCA_031378135.1 Variovorax sp.
CAGCTTGGCCTCGCCGCTTTTTGGCAGTAAAGGCGCAAGATGCTTGAGCAGCAAGGCTGGGCCAATGCTGTTGATGGCAAAAGTTTGCGTGAGATACGCCGCATCAAGCTGAGACAAACTGCGCTCGGGGCCGCTGCCCGATTGATGAAGATAGCCCGTGGCAACGATCACGAGGCGCAAAGGATGCGCTGTGCAATGCTTTTGAAGCCATTGCGCACTTGCTGCGATGCTTGCCTCATCCGTGATGTCGAGCAAGGGCGAGTCAAAGGTGTTTGATTCGCTATCGCTGCGCGACAAGCCCAGCACCTGTGAGAAATTGCCACTCTGCATCAACTGAGCCTTCAAAGCCGCTCCAAGCCCGCCCGAAGCACCGATCACCAGCGCCGTATTTTCCTGATCTGCCATTGCTTGCCCTGTCATCAAAACATGCGATCATTCTGCATGCAAAATTTAACGCCGCACAGCAACACCGCAAATGCCCCACAGAACACGCCATTCAACTCGCCATTTAACTCGCCATTTATTGCACCGGGCAAATTTACCGACGCGCAAGCCGCTGTTCTGCAAATTAAAGCGATCTACGACAACAGCCTCGCGCATTTGCGCAGCAGCCTCGATGCCTTCGTGGCAGGCACACTCAAGAGTGGCCGCGTGCGCGCCTGCTATCCCTTCGTGCGCTTGCGCACGCAAAGCCTCGCGCGGCAAGGCAGTGCGCCTAAGAAGCTGAGCTTCGGTTTTGTGCAAGGCGTAGGCACCTTTGAAACCACGATTACCAAGCCCGATTTGTTTGAAAACTATCTGCTCAAGCAGCTCGATTTGCTACTCAAGAATCACGGCGGCGAGCTTGAAGTGGGCACGAGCAGCGAGCCGATTCCGATACACTTTTCTTTTGCTGATCACGATCACGTCGAAGGCAATATACCGCCCGAGCGTCGCGCGTTGATGCGCGATGTGTTTGATCTGCCCGATCTCGGCGCGATGAACGACGATATCGCCAACGGCACGTTTGAAGCCGCAGGCCGCGCGCAGCCGCTCTCGCTTTTTACCGCCCCACGCATTGATTATTCGCTGCACCGCCTGCGCCACTACACTGGCACATCAACGGAGCATTTTCAGAACTACGTATTGCTCACCAACTATCAGTTTTACATCGACGAATTCGTCAACCTTTGCCGCCAAGAGATGGCCAACCCCAACAGCGAATACATCGCTTTCGTTGCGCCCGGCAATGTGGTGATGCGCCGCGCGGGTTTACCCGCCGAAGCGCTCGATGCACTCGGTAAAGAGCCGCCTCGCCTGCCGCAAATGCCGGCTTATCATCTTGTGCGAAAAGACCACAGCGGCATCACCATGGTCAACATCGGCGTCGGCCCGGCGAATGCCAAAAACATCACCGATCACATCGCCGTGCTGCGCCCCCATGCATGGCTCATGCTTGGCCACTGCGCCGGTCTGCGCAACAGCCAAGCGCTGGGCGACTACGTGCTCGCGCACGCCTATGTGCGCGACGATCATGTGCTCGATGAAGATTTGCCGCTTTGGGTGCCAATTCCTGCGCTCGCGGAGGTGCAAGTCGCCCTGCAACAAGCGGTGGCTGAAGTCGCGCAACTGCCCAAAGGCGAGCTCAAACAAATCTTGCGCACAGGCACCGTCGCCTCCACCGACAACCGCAACTGGGAGCTGCTGGACATGCGCAAACTCAGCCAACGCTTCAACCAAAGCCGCGCCATCGCGCTCGACATGGAAAGCGCCACCATCGCCGCCAACGGCTTTCGCTTCCGCGTCCCCTACGGCACACTTTTATGCGTGAGCGACAAACCCCTACACGGCGAAATCAAACTCCCCGGCATGGCGAATCAGTTTTACCGCGATCGTGTGGATCAGCATTTGCGCATTGGCATGCGAGCGGTAGAAATTCTGCGCGAGCTGGGCGCGGAGCAGTTGCACAGCCGGAAATTACGGAGCTTTGCTGAGGTGGCGTTTCAATAGTTTGGGTTGGTTTTCTACTGTTTCGCTCGACCCGCTCGCCTGCCACGTGATGTACCCGAAAAAGCCGAGGCCTTTCTTCGTGGGGCGCTCTGTGCCGCAAGCTGCGAGCTGCCACTTTTTGTAGCGATGATGAGATGGTTGGCCGCGCCCGACCAGCGAAAGGCTTCGTTTTTTCAG
>JANMFP010000085.1:0-2094 GCA_031378135.1 Variovorax sp.
AGGCGTGGCATAAAGCCTGCGGCCATGCTCGCCGATTTTGCGAGCGACCAAATTGTCTGAGCCCGGGTCGCCGGTGCGAATCGCCAAATCAATGCCCTGCTGCACCATGTCAATAGCGCGATCATCAACGCTGAGCTCAACACCCAGCTGCGGATGCCGACCAGCCAAGGCCGCCAAGCTGGGGATGATGACGTATTGCGTCATGGCCGGGCTGGCAGCGAGCTTGACCATGCCAGAAACAACGCCGCCCCCTCCCACACCTACGCCGACATCGGCCTCGAATTGCGCATAGCTTTCCAACATGCGCTTGCCATGCTCGATCAAAGATTGCCCAGGCTCGGTGAGCGAGAGCGCATGCGTGCTGCGATGCAAGAGGCGCACTTTGTGGAGTGCCTCCAATCGCGCCAAAGCGCGCGAAATCTGGCTCACAGGCACATCGCGCTCGCGCGCCGCAGCTGAGAGCGAGCCGAGCTCAACGACACGGGTGAAGGTGTAGAGATCGTCTAAATCCATGTTTTTCCAAATTTTGGTTTTGCATATTTTGCAAAAGCATTATGCGCTGAATGCTGTTTCCGCGCACGCTGCTAAAGCCTAAAGTTCAGCCATCGCAGTAGGTTGCTGGCGATATTTAGGAGATCATCATGAGCAGTTCATCCCATCGTTTATTGCAAAATTTGCAAAGCCTCTGCCGTCGTGTTTTATGCCAGTTGAGCCGCTCGCATTTGAGCCATCATCGCGCTCAGCATTTGCATTGAGGAGATCAGCATGCCCACGCTCAATTTGCGCATCGCGCCGCTGCACAATCCTGCGCATTACGCGGCTCTGGCCAGAGAGCTCACAGCGCTCACAGCGCGCGTTTTGCGCAAACGCCCGGAAGTCACGGTTGTGATGATTGACGATCTGCCTGCTGCGCGCTTTTGCGTGGGCGGCGTGGCCAGCACACAGCCCGTGGCTTGCCTTGAGATTGATGTGACGCAGGGCACAAACACCGTGCAAGAAAAGCAGCAATTTGTGAGTGAAGCGCATGCCCTGCTGCAAAGCTTGCTGGGGGCTCTGCACGAAGCCAGTTATGTGATTGTGCGCGAGCTGCCAGCGGGCGACTGGGGCTACTGTGGCTTGACACAACAATTGAGGCAAGCCCAACGCCGCTCTCATGCGCAAAATGCATCTTCACCCACAGAGCCTCAGGTCGAATTGGCGTGGGTAGCTTAGAGGCCGTCTGTGTTGCTTCTGCTCGCATATCCGTCCTGCAAATGCGCGGCTCTTGCGTTATGCTGGCTAGATGCCTGAGACACCTCCCTCTTCACCACAATTCACCGGCTTAGAAAGCGAAGTCGCCGCTTTACTCGATCACGATATGGCTGAGGTGGCACGCAAAAATCCGGGGCGCTTTTGGCTGGCTTTAGCGGTGATCTCGGCGATTATTTTGATGGGCTTGTCTGCTTGGCGGCAAGGTTGGTTCACACCCACCTCAAATGTCTTTGTGGAGCTGCCGGGCGCCAGCGGGGTGCAAATTGGCACGCCGGTGCGATTGAAGGGCTTCAAGATTGGTGATGTGGACAACATTGAGCTCGATGCGCAACTCAATGTGCGGGCGCGCTTGCGCATTGCCTCCGAAAGATTGCCCTTGCTCGGCTTGGATGCCAGCGCCCGCTTTGGGCGCGATGGGCCCCTGGGCGGCAAGTACATCGATCTCTTGCCGGGCGAACGCACAGGTAAGCGCTTGGATGCAGGCGCGATGCTGCCGATGGATGTGGGCAACGAACTCGAAGATGTGATGGGCACAGTCAAAGTGGCTGTAGAAAAGCTGGCCGTGGCCATCGGCAAGATGGAGCCGATTCTTGACGACACGAAAAAACTCACGGGCGAAGCGGCCGAGATGCGCAAAGACATTCGCTCCTCTGTGACCACGGTGCTTGCCAACATGGAAGCGATGAGCAGCCAGCTCAAAGCCATGGGTAATTCAGCAGGCAATGTGGCACAGCGCTTGGACAAAGACAGCGTGACGCTGATGCAAGACGTGGGCAAAATCACCGCCCAAGCCGAAGCCGCCGCCACTGCCGCGAAAAACAGCTTGGCCGCGCTTGAAAAAGA
>JANMFP010000098.1:0-7821 GCA_031378135.1 Variovorax sp.
CTATCCGCGCAGCAACTACGCCAGCCGCCCTGCCCGCGCACCGGTCGATCCGTTCTTCAGCAAACCTTACGAAGAGCAATCGCAAGCCAGCCCCACTTGGGAAAGCGCAAGCAAAACATCCAGCACGGCAAGCGGTGCGCGCATGTCTGCCAACATCAAAAGCAAAAAACGCGTGGCTGCATTGTTCAAATTAGGTGAACCTGAGCAAGCCAATAGCATGGCTTCTCCTCATCAGAGCGCGCCTGCCTTGGCTGCATCGCCTTCAACCCCATTAAGCTCTAACGATTGATGGCCATGCGGCTGGACAACTTGCTCTTTAGCCAGGGCTTTGGCACACGGCGCGTATGCGCTGGCCTGATTCAGCAAGGCCTTGTGAAGGGTTTTGAGCAGTTCGCCGGCACAGAACCTGCCCAAGATGCTACTGAAGTCATAGCAACCGAAGGCTTTCCTTTTCAAGTGCAAGGCAAAGCTTGGGAATACCACGAGCGTGCCTACCTCATGATGCACAAGCCCTCAGGTTTTGAATGCAGCCACCGCCCTGGCGCGTGGCCCAGCGCCTACAGCCTGCTCCCTGCTCCGCTGCGTCAGCGCCCCACCAAAGGCGTGGTGCAAGGTGTGCAAGCCATCGGCAGGCTCGATCAAGACACCACTGGCCTGCTGCTGCTGACTGACGACGGCCAATTCCTCCACAAGATGAGCAGCCCGAAGCACCATGTGCCCAAGGTGTACAAAATAACCACGGATCGCGAAGTGGATGCCGAGCACATCGAGAAACTGCTCTCAGGCGTCGTGCTCAACGACGATCCCCAACCCGTCAAAGCAGCAGCAGCGATTCAAACCGGCGAGAAGACACTCGACATGACGCTCACCGAGGGCAAATACCACCAAGTCAAGCGCATGATCGCCGCCGTGGGCAACCATGTGGTCGCGCTGCATCGCAGCCAAATCGGCAGTTTGGTGTTCGGCGATGAGCTGCCTTCGGGGCAGTGGCGGTGGCTCACTGAAACTGAATTGCAGAGCTTAAAAAGTAAGAATTGAGCTGAAATTAACCTTGCAATTCATCCAGTCACATTCCATAAATGCAAGGCTGTATTTTTCTCACATTGATGCAAAAAAATGCTCGTCGCCCATCGATTTCAGCACTAACTTATCCCCACGAATCGCAGACACTCTGGGTTTGAGAGAAGAATCAATATGCCGCTTACCAAGATTTCAGCACCCAAGCATTTGCCCTTTGAAAAAGTGAAAGCACTCGCAGACGCGGTTCACGAAGGCTTGGTTCAAACTTGTTATGTCCCCAGAGATGATCTGTTCCAGCTGATTTCACGCTTTGACGCTGATCAAATGATTCTTGATGCACATTTTGGCGGTGTGAATCGCACCAAAGATGCTTGTATTGTGGAGATTTTGTTCCTTACGGGCCGCAGCGACGACCACAAACGCGCACTCTACAAACTCGTCTCTGAGCTGGCTGTAGCGGCTGGTTTCCGCGCAGACGACATCATGATCGCGTTGACTGAAAACTCCCTCATGGACTGGTCAATCGGGCATGGCATGGCTTATGCTGATCGCTTGGCTAAGGCCTGATTTGAATCCATCGCCCGGCCTCATCGCCTGCTCGCATTTCGCCTGAATCAATTCACGCCGCCCGCCATCCACACGCATCGCGGATAAGCAGCCACCCCACACGCAGCCTGTATCCAACGCGATCAGATTCGGGCGGTTGATGAGGCCGAGCGTGCTCCAGTGGCCGAAGGCGACTGTGATGTCAGCAGTCAAGCGGCCGGGCACATCGAACCACGGCATGTAACCAACAGGGGCAGCGCCTGCGCCCTCTTTGGTGGCGAACTCCATCTCTCCTTGCGCAGAGCAAAAGCGCAAACGCGTCAGGGCGTTGATGATGACGCGTTTGCGCTCGATGCCTTGCAAATCATCATTCCATGCATTGGGTTCGTTGCCATACATGCTTTGGAAGAAGTCTTTTGAGTCTTTTGAGCGGATAGCCGGCATACATTCTGCGCTGAGCGCTATGGTTTTAGGAGCATCCCAGGAGGGCAGTACACCTGCGTGCACCATTAAAATATCTTCACAAAAGAGGGTCAGTTCACGCCATTTGAGCCAATCAAACAGCTCGGGCGCATCGGATGCTTTAAGCAACTCTTGCAATGTGTCGTTCTTATGCGCAGCGCGCGCGCCACAAACCACTGCGAGTGCGTGCAGATCATGGTTGCCGAGTAAACATTGCGCGGCATCGCCGAGCGCTGATAAGCGACGCAGCACAGCGAGCGAATCGGGGCCGCGGTTGACCAGATCGCCGAGCAGCACGAGGCTGTCTCGGCTCGGTGAAAAATCTATTTTTAAAAGCAAACGCTCCAAAGCCGCATCGCAGCCTTGCACATCGCCAATCAAGTAAAGTCCCATAGTCGCCACTTTAATTGCATTTCATGGATTTCCTGCTTATCGCTTTACTCACGCTCATCAACGGCGCTTTTGCCATGAGCGAGATGGCGCTGACCGCCGCTAAAAAAGTGCGCCTCACGGCCATGGCAGAAAGCGGAGACGACGGCGCCAAAGCCGCGCTGCAATTGGCCGACAACCCCACGGTGATGCTCTCTACCGTGCAGATCGGTATCACATCCATTGGCATGCTCAACGGCATCGTAGGCGAGGCGGCGTTTTCCGATGATTTTCAACAATTTCTGATGAGCTTCGGTTTGGCACAGGCTTGGGCATCACCCATTGCCACCACGTTTGTCGTGGTTACCATCACATTCATCACGCTGATTTTTGGCGAGCTCGTTCCTAAGCGTATTGGCTGGGCGTATCCGGAAGCAGTGGCGCGCGCGGTGGCCAAGCCGATGATGTGGCTGGCGAAAGCGGCGGGGCCTTTTGTGAAACTGCTCGCGCTTTGCACGCAAGGCGTGCTCAAGCTCTTGCGGATTCGCACGGATCAGGTGCAAAGCGTCACGGAAGAGGAGTTGTCCGCCAGCCTGGACGAAGGCTTGGATGCTGGCGTGATCGAGGAACACGAGCGGCAGATGGTGCAAAACTTATTTCACCTTGACGACCGGCCGCTCATTTCCATCATGATTCCGCGCACTGATATTGTGTGGCTCGAGGCTAATGCCACGGTGGAAGAGGCACTGCGCACAGCGGGCGGCTCGCACGACGCGAACAGCAAAACCTCACACAGCTGGTATCCCGTTTGCCAAGGCGGGCTAGAGAATATCGTGGGCATCGTGAGCGTTGCTCGCCTGCTACGCCAGCAAACGGGCAACACGGGGCAGCAGGTTGGCGAGCTGACCTCACCCGCCGTTTTTATTCCCGAAACACTCAGCGGCATGGAGCTGTTGGAGCAATTCAAACTTCAATCGGCGCGGCTGGTTTTTGTGGTCGATGAATATGGCGTATGCCAAGGCCTGCTCACACCACGCGATTTGCTGGAAGCGATCACTGGCGAGCTCAAACCTCAAGTGGCGGGCGACGCATGGGCCACGCGTGAGGCGGATGGCAGCTGGCTGCTTGATGGCTTGATGCCGATTGCCGAGCTCAAGAGCCGCTTAGAAATTGAAGGTGTTTTTCCGGATGAGGACGAGAGTCACTACAACACGCTCGCCGGCTTACTCATGGCAGTGGCCGGGCATTTGCCTCAACAAGCTGAGCAGATCGAGACGACAGGCTGGCGCTTTGAAATCATGGCGTTAGAAGGTAGGCGCGTGGATCGCGTCAGAGCCCGAAAGATGACGGCGATACAACAAGCTCAATCACTACAAAATCAATAGCACTCAGCGCAGTATATATGCCGGGTAGATCGGTTTTTCTTTTAAAAATCCCACCAAGGCAGCACTTGCGTCATGCGCAGCACTTTGCCGCTTTGCAAAGGTGCGTAGCCAGCTATGGTGGCCAGCTCGCTTTGCCACGCTTTGCTGCGAAGTTGTTTGGCGAGCAAATGCATAGCGGGTGTTTGCAGCACATCGACGTGGCAGACCAAGCTGTAGCGTTCCTCTGCGATTGGGATGAAATGCAAGCCTTGAGAGGCAGCGGCAGCTTGTATGCCCAAGGCAGCATCAGCATGGCCACTTGCGACAGCGAGAGCCGCAGCTTGATGCGAGGGCTCGGATTTTCTATAGCCGTTGATACTGGTTTTGCTGATACCAAGTTCGGCCAGCAGATCGTCGAGAAGCAGGCGCGTGCCCGTGCCGGTTGCGCGGTTGGCGTAGCGCAAACCGCGCTCGGCGATGTCTTGCAAGTTGTTGATTCTGAGCGGATTGCCACGTGCGATCATGAGGCCTTGGCTACGCTGCACGAAGCCTAAGATTTTGTGGATGCCAGGGGTGAGCAGGTTTTTGTACGCAGTTTTTGTATTGGCATTGCTCTCGGTATTCATGCGTGTATGAAAGCCTGCGACCATGCAGCGGCCATCGTTCAAAGCGCGCAGTGCCTCTACGCTGCCGGTGAAGTTGATGTCTAAATGCAGTTTGGCGTTCGCTGCATGAATGCGCAAACGCGAGAGGGCCTCATCGTGGCTGGCGTGGATGGGGATGACGTGCGCTGCAGGATCGAAGGCCAAAGCCATGCCGCGTTCGAGCTCAGCTTGCAGAGTTTCGAGCTGGGGCGCGAGGCGAGCTTTGGCTTGGGTATCCGCGAACAAGAGGCGTTGGCCGAACGGCGTGAGCTGGGCAGCTTGGCCGCGTTCCCAATTGAGCAGCGGTTGGCTCAATTCCATTTCCCAGCGTTTGAGTTCGCCCCAGACGTGGCGGTAGGAGAGCTTTAATGCTTTTGATGCGGCAAGGATCGAGCCTTGCTGTGAGACGGCATGCAGTGTGGCCATCATAGGGTTGGCGAGGCTGCCTTTTTGCGCTTTGGTTTGGCTCAGGTTGTAGGCTAGGTGGATGTGTTGCATTTGTCTGAGTGTATTGCCCGTTGCTTTTGTCTTCTGGTGGGATCGCTTATCTGCAACAAAGCTCATTCGCAGCCAACGACATGGAGTATCCACCGCAGCGAAATAAAGGAGGAGGCGGCGAAATCAACTGATCAGAGGCAAATAAACCTCAATGCCGCCGGGGGACATTTGCGGAGGTGGGTACGCCGTGGCGGTGGCGGGTTCAGAAATTACCTACGAACGTAAAGATGGCGAGACCCCAAGGTAGCAACTGGAAACCCAACAAGCGCACAATACAAACATGACAGAAAAATATGCAAAATCCCTCATGTGGTTTCGCCGCGATTTGCGCGCGGACGACAATGCCGCGCTTTATCACGCGCTGAAAACCAGCAAGCATGTGCATTGTGTTTTTATCTTTGATCAAGAAATCTTAGACCAGCTACCGCGCAAAGACCGCCGCGTGGAGTTCATCCGCGAATCGCTGGTGGATATGCAAGCGCAATTGCAGAAGTTAGCGGGCACAGACAAGCCCGTGCTCATTGTTCGCCATGCTTGGGCGCGCGATGAAATCGCGCAGCTTGCCGCCAAGCTCGGTGTGCAGGCTGTATTCACAAATCATGATGATGAGCCGCAGGCACTGGAGCGCGACAAGCTCGTGCGCGGCAAGCTCGCTGATATTGGGGTGAGTTTTTCTACCTTCAAAGATCACGTGATTTTTGAGCGCAGCGAAGTGCTGAGCTTGTCTGGCACGCCCTATGGTGTGTTCACACCCTATAAAAATGCATGGCTTAAAAAGATCGACGATTACTTTCTCAAGGCCTACCCGATTGAGAAATACGCCAAGCATTTAGCAGCTGCACCTAGCGATTTTCAGCAAGGCGTACCCACGCTTAAAGATATCGGCTTTGAACCCACCAACCTTTCTGCACTCAAGATCCCCACTGGCAGCACCGGCGCTCAAGCGCTCTTCTCCGATTTTCTGGAGCGCATGGATCGATACAACGACACGCGCGATTTTCCCGCTGTTAAAGGCCCAAGCTATTTGAGCGTGCATCTGCGCTTTGGCACAGTGAGCATTCGCCAGCTGGCGCGCGAAGCTTACAAGCGCGCCAACCCACGCCCTGGTATGGGCGAAGGCACAACGGCATCTGAGGGCGCACGCGTGTGGCTCTCTGAGTTGATTTGGCGTGATTTTTATGTGCAGGTGTTGCACCATCATCCACATGTCGCCACGCGCGCTTTCAAGAAAGAATACGACGCGATTGAATGGGAGAAAGGCAAAGAGGCGAATGCGCTTTTCAAGCTGTGGTGCGATGGGAAAACTGGCTATCCCATCGTAGATGCCGCTATGCGTCAGTTGAATGAAACCGGCTACATGCACAACCGCCTGCGCATGGTGGTGGCTAGTTTTCTCACGAAAGATTTAGGCTTGGATTGGCGTTGGGGAGAGAAATACTTTGCTCAAGCCCTCACCGATTTTGATTTGAGCGCCAACAACGGCGGCTGGCAATGGGCATCCTCCAGCGGCTGCGATGCACAGCCCTACTTCCGAATTTTTAATCCAACAAGCCAGAGCGAGAGATTTGATAACGCTGGCAAGTTCATTCGCCGCTACGTGCCCGAACTCACCAAGCTGCCCGATGCTGCAATACATGCGCCTTGGGATGCCAAGCCGATTGACATGGCCTCCAGCGGTGTCAAGCTCGGCGTTGATTACCCGCTGCGCTGCGTGATCCACGATGAAGCACGCGCGAAAACTCTTCTGCGCTATGCAGTTGTGAAGAAAGCGAAGTAAATGTGCTTCTAGCCGGCATAAAATATGGTCGTCGTGCTATTGAATAAATAGCATTTAAATGCTCAAGGCAGATTCATCAATTCCAAAAGTTCTTTCACGGCATGCGCATCATCGAGCGCAATCAGTGCGGGTGCATTACCCACAACGCCTTCAACACGATGCGCGGGCTTGAGCTGAAGAACCAACACATGGGTGAGCTTGGCATGCGGTGTGGCTGAGATCAAAGCAGTAAAAGGCACTTTGGTGCGCACTTGTCTTGTGGAGATCAAGCCGCTTTTGCGATTGGCGGTGAGCCGCAAAAAATCACCTTGAAAACGCAGCTCGCCTCGGCCAATGAAGCCGAGTGCGCCAGGGCGCAGCAGGCTGCCTCCACAATTCATCAAAAAGCTGGGCCAGATGCCCGAGGCAGGCGGCGAGGCGGCTTGCTGCTCTAGGCTTTCTGCATCCGCCATTTCAAAACGATCAGCCAAGAGCTGCGACACCGACATGCTGTGGCCATCGCTGCGCTCAACTTGCAGATGGTTATCGATCAGCTTTTTGATGCGCATGCCCACAATGGTTTTGCGATCGTAAGGGCCGAGTTGGCGCTCTCCGATCTGCAGGTTGTATGTATAGGGCGAATCTGCGCGCATGATACCTAAAAGTTTACGCTTTTAGGGGTGACGAAATTGTCAAAACTGCGCCGCTCGTCCCGCTGGGCGGCGCGTTAATCCTAGTAGGCGAGCCGCTCTAGTGACAATTTTTGTCCGCACAACTCAAGCACAGCATCAAGCGCCGGCGTTTGCGCTTTGCCCATGAGGAGAACGCGCGCAGGCATAGCAAGCTGCGGCATTTTGTGGCCAGTCTCTGCGAGTGTGGCTTTGATCGCAGCGGAGATCGCAGCTTTGTTCCATTCGCAGCTTTGCAGCTTAGCGATCAGGTTTTGCAACGCAGGCTTCGCGGCTTCGGTGACATGCAGTGCGTAGTCCTCTGGGTTGCGCTCGGGCGTAGCGTAAAACGCCGCAGCCCAATCAGCAAGGACCTTTGTGGTCTCGCAACGGTCTTTGAACAAGGCGCAGATGGCAGGCAGGCGCGCATCGGGTGCGATGCTGCGTTTGGCAAGTTGCTCAGTCACTAATCCACTCAAGCGCTGATCGTCAGC
>JANMFP010000100.1:0-3222 GCA_031378135.1 Variovorax sp.
AATGGCTTTTGGATGAAATCCATCGCGCCTTTTTTCATCGTGTTGACGGCCATCGGCACGTCGCCATGGCCTGTGATAAACACGATGGGCAGAGGGCTTTTGCGCTCCATGAGTTTGTCTTGCAGCTCAATGCCGCTCATGCCGCCCATGCGCACATCAACCAGCAAGCAAGCCACCTCGCGAGGATCGTATCTGGCTAAAAAGGTCTCTGCCGAATCGAAGCAACGCACACGGTAATCTTTGCCTTCGAGCAACCATTGCAGCGAATCGCGCACGGCCTCGTCGTCATCAACCACGTAAACCGTGCCTTTTTTCGGAATCAAGCTCATGAAACAACCTTTTTTACATCGAAAACAGCCGTTAGCCGGCACAAATACTGCGCGGGGTGCTCACTAAATGGTAGCAAGCACTTGACGAATCACCATTCACAAACTCACACTTCAAGCGCGCAAAGCCGCAAAGCTGCCCGTGCTGTTCCCATCGAAAGCCATTGGCTTGCAAGGCAACCAAAACGTGAATCTGCAACCCGTTATCTCATCACCATTGTAGAGGTTCTCAGCCTGCATCCGCCCCTGGTGGCTCTCTACGATAGAGCGGCATAAATTCAGGCCAATGCCCATGCCCTCTGCCTTGGTGGAGAAGAAGGCTTCAAACAAGCGCTGCATCACTTCGGGCGCCAAGCCTTTGCCAGTGTCCGTCACGGTGAACTCCACCACTTGGCCCACACCTTCCATTTGCTTGGCCACGGCTCGCAGATCCACGCTGCGGCGATGGTTGGGGCGATTTGCGCTGTCAATCGCCTCAGCAGCATTTTTGAGCAAATTCACCAAGACCTGCTCAATCAAAATCGGATCCACCATCAAGCGCGGCAAACTTGCGGTGCTGTGATGCATGAGGCGCACATTGCGGCGGCGCAGCTCGATCTCCGCCAGCTCCAGCGCTTCAGCCATCAGTTGGCTCACATCGCTTTCCGTGCGATTGGGTGCGGAGCGTTTAACGAAGCTGCGAATGCGCTGAATAATTTGCCCAGCGCGCTGCGCTTGGTGCGCCGTCTTCTCCAGTGCCTTGAGCATCTCGTCTTCGTTGATTTGCTTGGCTTGGATGCGGCTGACCATGCCGTTGCAGTAGTTTGAAATCGCTGTGAGCGGCTGATTGAGCTCATGCGCCACGCTGCTCGCCATCTCGCCCATGGTGATGAGGCGCGAAGCAGATTGCGCTTTCTCGGCTTGCTGCGCAGCCAAATCCTCAGCCACCCGGCGCGGCGTGATGTCTGTGGCGATCACCATTTGCGCCAAGCGGCCGTCTGTCCAGTTCAGATAGCGCGAGCGAACTTCGAGCCACTTGCCTAAAGTGGGAATAAAAATTTCCGCGTTTTCGCTGCGCGCCGCAGTGAGCTCTTCGGTGGGCAAGCCGGCCAAAGAATCCACGCTGTCGCCAGCGGTGCTGTCTTTGAATTCAGCTTGCACCACACCGCTGTCAATTTGCCCGGCCTGCATCACCAAGCTCAAATGCTCAGCAGCCTTTGCGCCGAACCATTGGCGATACATCTTGTTGGCAAAGAGCAGCTCATCACCGCCCAGCGGCGCCACCGACACGCTCGAATCCAAGCCCTCTAGCACGGTGGTGAAGCGTTCATACGATTCAGAGAGCTGGCGGCGAATGCGGTTGGGCTCGGTGATGTCGGTCATCGAGGTCATCCAGCCGGTTTGCACGCCTTTGCCATCCACCAGCGGCGAGACATACATCCGCGCATCAAAAATACTCGTGTCGCGATGCTTCACGCGCACTTGGAATCCGCCCGGTGTGGTGCGCCCGCTGATCTCCTCCTCTAGCCGCGCTGCCAGGAGCTCGCGATCATCATCCGGCCAGTAAGGAAAGGGCGCATTCAGCCCCACCAGCTCTGCCTCGCTCCAGCCCGTCATTTGGCAAAACGCGGGATTCACATAGGTGATGCGGCCTTGCATATCCAAGGCGCGCATGCCCGTGAGCATCGAGTTTTCCATCGCGCGGCGAAAGCTTGTTTCTTGCACCAATGCGGCCTGTGTGCGGATGCGCCGGCGCGTGTGTCGCCATGCGCTCACCAGTAGGAAAGCCGTCATTGCAGACAGAAACAGCACCATCCAAAAAAGTGCGCTACCGATCACGCCCAGCGATGTGCGGTACGCTTCTGCGCGCAATATCAAGCTGTTGCCCACTGGCGATACAGGCACTTCATACTCCGTATCCTGCTGCACCCATGGAAGCAAGCTCACAGCAGCATTGCGCTTCGGTGAAGTATTGCCAGATAGCAAGCGATTTTTCTGATCAACGAGCGCCACCGCATATTTCGCGGCAATCTCCGCTGGTACACCATAGCGCATCAGTCCATCAATTTGATACTCTCCCATCACCACACCCGAGAAGCGCGCGCCATCTGCCAGCGGCACCTGCACTTGCAATACAGGCATCGTGGCTGTGCCCATGCCAGAAGGCACAAAAAACGGCACGGAATACATCGGCTGGCGCAAATCGCGCACCAAGTTAAATACTGTGTCTGTTTCTATATATCGCGGCGCATCGCCTGCCAGCCGCACTTGGAGGCCGGGCATGCTCGGCGAGGTATAGCTCACGCGAATGCGTCTCTTCGCATCGATCCAAACAACGGTTTGTAGCTCAGGATATTGCCTCACCAAGATCTCTGCTTGGTTCACAAAATCTTCGTTATCAATCTGCTTGTTGCTGATGTCTGCGGCCAAGCGCATCAGCTGCTCTTGCCGCTCGAGCAAGCGCAGCCGAAGCCTCTGCTGCGCATATTCCACATCGCGCTTCACAGCCTCTTGCTCGCGCGACATTTCCTCCAGCCGCAAATAGCCAAAGCTGGCCACAATCGCCATCAAAAAAACGGCGACTGCCGCCAGAGGCGCGATCAAAGCA
The DNA here is from genome assembly GCA_031378135.1 of Variovorax sp. Lineage (GTDB taxonomy): Bacteria > Pseudomonadota > Gammaproteobacteria > Burkholderiales > Burkholderiaceae_C > JANMDU01. Next base: position 2,914 of record JANMFP010000100.1, read on the forward strand.
AAGCGATCTTGCCGCGTGGGCGATTGCGAGCGCCACCAACGTGAGAGCCAATTGATCTTTGCTTGAGTCATGTTGAGATTGTCATGCAGTGCTGCGTTTTATTTTGCTGTCATCTGAATATCGTGATTGATAGTATTTCATATTATGAAAACATAATGCGCGATTTGAAAAACACCATAAATTTGTGAAACAATAGAGTCACTGCCCTAAATTCAAGGCAAGCTATGTGCTGCCGCTACTCACTTGGAGACAAACCATGTCCGCTCTGCCACAGAACAGTTCCCATCAAGACAACCAAGAAACCCGCGA
>JANMFP010000146.1:0-11568 GCA_031378135.1 Variovorax sp.
ATTCAAAAGCTCGGTGGTGTATCTCGATCCTCGCTCCACAGGGGTGGGTCAAGTTCTGGTGTTTGCCGCCGCTTACGCCAACGGCGGCTCGGTTGACAACATCAAGCCCGGCATCGACTACCTTGCCCAGCTTCACACCGCTGGCAATGTGCTGCGCGTGGAAGGCACCACGCCTTATGCCAAATTCCTCAAAGGCGAAATCCCTGTGTGGATCAGCTACGAAAACGATGGCCTCAAAGCCAAGCATATCGACGGCATGGGCGATGCCGCCGAAGTCGTTATTCCCAAGGAAGCCAGTGTGGCAGCGCCGTATGCTATCAGCTTGGTCAAGGGTGCGCCCAATCCGAATTCCGGCAAGTTGTGGCTCAACTTCATCATGAGCGAAGCGGGGCAGACTCTGTTTGCTCAAGGCTTCGTGCGCCCCGCAGTGCTAGGCATTCGTTTGCCAGCAGATGTGGCAGCGCGTATGCCCGCAGCACCGCAAATTCGACCTTTGGACGTTGTTCAAGCCTCGGCGCGCAAAGCAGAAGTGGATCGGCTCTGGGCGCTAGCTGCTTTGTCGCGCTGAATAGCAAGAGGCACGGTATGAAACGCTGGGGCGCTTGGCCTGCTTGGATTTTTCTGGCGCTGTTTTTTCTCGCGCCTTTGGCAGCTTTGCTGCCCGAGGCGCTGGGAGAGGATTTGGCCGCATTCAAGGCTTTGGCCATCGACCCCAGCTTTTATGTGGCACTGCGCAACACCTTGCTGCTTGGCCTGATCGCTGGATTTTTGTCTGCGATTGTTGGCACTTGTATTGCCATTGAGTTGGCAAGACAATCTGATCAACGAAGGCAATGGATGATGAGCTTGCTCGGGCTGCCCTTGGCTTTTTCAGGTCTGGTGATTGCCTATGGCTTCATCCTGGCATTTGGTCGCGCGGGTTTTGTGACGCAACTGTTGGGTATGGCAGGTGCAGATCCTGTGCGTATTGGCGCTTGGATTTACAGCGTGGGAGGTTTGGGCTTTGCCTACGCTTACTATCTAATCCCCAGAGTCGCGTTGTCGCTCTACCCGGTGTTTGCCAATCTGGATGAAAAGCCGATGCTGGCTGCTCGCACCTTGGGCGCAAGCAAAGCCCGCGCTTTTTGGGACACGGTTGTGCCAGAGGTGTTTCCCTCGGTGCTATCTAGCGCGTGTATGGTCGCGGCGCTTGCGATGGGTACCTATGGCACAGCGCTAGCCTTGGTGGGCACTCAACTGAATATTCTGCCTCTCATGCTGTTTTCAAAGGTCAGCGATGGTGGTTCGGATTTTGCGGCTGCAGCGGCTTTATCGCTGGTGCTGATGTTGATCTGTGTGATCGTGATGGGAATTGGTGATGTCTTCACTCGTAAACGTGAGCAGCTCGCTGTCGGTGCGGGCCACTGAGCTAATGGCTCTGCTGACCGAAAGGCAGTTGGGCGCTAGTAAATGGATTCAACCAGTCGCTATTGTGGGGCCCGGCGAAGCGCTGCCAGAGCAATGCTTGGCAGCCTATCGTATAGCTTATTGCTTGGCTGGCGCAGGCATCACGCTTGTGTGTGGCGGGCGCGGCGGCGTGATGGAAGCAGCATCGCACGCTGCGCACGATACTCGCGGGCTAGTCATAGGGCTGTTACCAGAAGATGACTTGAGTGGTGCAAACCCATATCTTGGCATTGCCATTCCAACAGGCATGGGCGAAATGCGCAATGCCTTGATTGCCAGAGCCAGTGTTTGCTTGATTGCCATTGGCGGCGGCATGGGCACTTTGTCTGAGGTGGCACTTGGCTTGAAATGGAATAAACCTGTCTTCAGTTTGTTTGAAGATGTTCCATTGCCACAGCTTAGACGCAGTGAAAATATTGAACAATTGCTTGAAGAGGTGCTGACCTGGTTAGTTCACACAAACTGACATACTTGGCTTTGTAAAGCGCCCTCTAAGCCCTTGCCAAATGATCTATGTACCTGACGCGTTTTGATATTGAATTTGGCAGTTAGCCGGTATGAAATCTCGTCATAATGCTACTAAATTAATAGCGATTAGGTAGCAAGCAAGTCGATACTCAGGAACCCGAGCGATTCTCGCCTAGGCTATTGCGAAGCGCTGTTTGCGCCACTGCATCAAGCGCTTTATCCACCATCTTGCCGTCCGACACCATACGGATCAAGCCCTGAGAACACAGCTTATCCATCGTGCGCTTGCTCATCGAGTGCGCTTTTCCGCCGCGAGAGACAAACATAAACAAGCTACGCATCGGTGAAGCCCAGGTCAGCTGAGCGCGTATCCAAGCACCATCGAGCATGATTTCCACCCAAGAACCAATTGGAATCGAAACGGTCGCCTCTGGCGTGAGCGCAATCATGTCAGCCGTCGGCACGGCTGCACTCACATCGAGTGGCATCACAGCTTGCTGATTCACAAAACCTGCGCCTGCAACTTCACTTTGAGCCAGCCAGACGCCATCTCGCCCATCATTGGCATCGTGACGGGAGGAAGGAAAATCATCAAACATACTGTCGGATTCTGGCTCAGGCTCTTTAACTTCTGGATCTAGAGCTGCAAGGGGCGCTTGCGCACTTGCAGCATAAAGCGCCTCTAACTCAGCGCGATCCGCTGCAGCTTGCATCTCATCGAGTGGAGACGCTGAACCTGGTTCAATCTGCAGATTTTCAGCGGCCTGCTGCTCCTGGGCAGCTTTCGCGACAGCAGCAGCCTGTTGGCGGCCGCCTTCTAAAGCGACTTCATGCAACTCGATGAGCTCAGAGAAGAAATCAGTGATACGTTCTGGTGGAAACTCAATAATCGCCAAGCCTTGGCGCAATTTGCCCAGCATGCCCGGGATGAGTTGCACCAAGCGCTTGCGATTACGCTTGGCTTTAGAAGGCTGAACGCTCCAGAAAAGCTCGGTGACTAAGCCTTGGTAGCCCTGAGGATCCGTGCGGCCATCGGTGCATCGCAGTTGGCTCTCAGCCACCGCATGTGCCCAAGGGCCACACACAAAATCCAACACCATGTGTGGCAACTCAATACTCTCTGCCTGCTGGCGGAATTCTTGCGCCACAAATTGTGCAATCGTGCTGCGCTGCTCGGCATGCAACAGCGCACGCGCGGCCTCTTCTCGACGCAAATTTTCTTGGGCATCGAGCTTAAGCCAGATGCTTGATAAACGCTCCATGACTTCGCCGAATGCGAGATGTAGGGCTTCGCCAGCATCCGTTTTCTTGTGAAGCAAGACAATACTTTGTTCGACCGATTGAAGAAAAGACTCATAGCCCTCTTCACGTTCATGCGAGAAGCCTAGGCTGCGGTTGGTCACGGCATCTAAAAACTGCCTTGCGGCATGCTGTTTATCGCTAAAGAATCGCGCATCATCTTGCGCGATCTTCATCAAGGTAGGCTCCAGCGTTTGCAATTGCGCGCGCACTTGAGGCAACAATCGCTCGTCTTGGATCAGGTTATCTAGCATCAGGCGCACAACTTCTTCGCCCAACTGCTTGCCTAACTCGCGGCCATCTTTGAGCGCCATGCGTGCTTGCGCAGCTTTGCGCCGAGCTTCTTCTTGCGGGTTGTCTTTGGTGTCTTTGGCCCTTTTCTCCAGCCGTTGCACCATTGCTTCTACTTGCCGCATATCTTGCAACGCAACCACAGATGCTGGCACGGTATGAAGAAAATCTGGCCCACGGCGAACTTCGTTGTCCAGCTCGCCAGACAACAACCTGCGCAGCCGATCCAATGTGAGCAAGGTGCGCGCCACCGAATTGCTCACCGAAGAAGGGTTGGCTTTTGCCACACTCGGCAAATTGGCTGGCTGCGCGCTTGGCGCTTCTTCCACACCATAAGATTTAAGCCATTGGCACAGCTCACCGTAGAGCTTGCGCTGCAACACGCCCATGCGCGCAGCTGCGTGGCCAATGATCGCGCCACGAATCTCAACATCCGCGATTTGACTGGTGATGCAATCACGCAGCGCACGGGCAAACATTTCAGGCCGCAATGGATTGATTTGTGGTTGTACCGTGATCCAACCCAGCAATGAACTGATCAGCGCATCCAAGGTGGGCATGATCTCATCGGTCAGCATCGTGACCTCGTGCAACGCACCAGCTACTTCAATGCTCTCATCCAAATCTTCTTCCTCAAAGAGCTTGAGATCTTCAAAGCGCATCATCTGCGGCGATTGAGTAGATGTGCCGAGCCCGAGAAACACGTAGTAGCGCAACCTCTCAACAAACACCTCGATCGCTTGGCTCTTGTGCGCGATCAACAATTGCACAACCGCTTGAACAGATGGCGGGAAATTCGGCTTGACCATGCCGATGCCCTTAGCCGGCTTGTCGTCTTTGCCGCCCAGAGATTCGATCACCTTATCAATAAGGCTAGGAGCTTGGTCTAACACCACATCCAGAGTCTGGCGCAGAGTCACTCTCGCACCGAAAGGCTCATCAATCACACCGAGCGGGCGGGGTTTGGAATAGGCCATGGATGGGTGTGCTTAGCTTGGAGTTTGAAGCAGGGTTTTAGGCCAGCGCCTTGTAGCGTACACGCTTAGGTTTGGCGCCCTCTTCCCCCAGACGTTTCTTTTTATCAGCTTCATATTCTTGGTAGTTGCCATCGAAGAATACCCATTGTGAATCACCTTCGCAAGCGAGGATGTGCGTAGCAATGCGATCTAAGAACCAGCGATCGTGGCTGATCACCATGATCGTGCCGGCGAATTCGAGCAGCGCATCTTCCAAAGCGCGCAAGGTTTCGACGTCAAGATCGTTCGATGGCTCATCGAGCATGAGCACATTGCCACCAGCAATCAAAGTTTTGGCCAGGTGCAAACGCCCGCGTTCACCGCCCGAGAGATTGCCCACGCGCTTTTGCTGATCACCGCCAGAGAAGTTGAAGCGGCCACAATAAGCGCGGCTGGCCACTGTGAATTTGCCAATTTGCAGCATATCGAGGCCGCCGGAGATGTCTTCCCAGACGGTTTTCTCATTCGCCAAGCTGTCGCGGTTTTGGTCAACGAAGGCCATTTGCACGGTGGAGCCAATTTTTACGCTGCCTGAATCTGGTTGCTCTTTGCCCGAGATCATGCGGAACAACGTGGATTTACCCGCGCCGTTTGGCCCGATGATGCCGACGATGGCGCCAGCGGGCACTTTGAAGCTCAGGTCGTCAATCAGCAATCGATCGCCAAAAGCTTTGCTGACACCCGTGAATTCAATCACTTCATTGCCCAAGCGCTCGGCCACGGGAATGAAAATCTCAGAGGTTTCGTTGCGCTTTTGGTATTCCTGGCTCGACAATTCTTCAAAGCGCGCGATACGTGCTTTGGATTTGGCCTGCCGGCCTTTGGGATTTTGGCGCACCCATTCAAGCTCTTTCTTCAGAGCTTTGGTGCGCGCTTCTTCGCCCTTGGCTTCTTTGGCCAAGCGATCGGTTTTCTGCTCCAGCCAAGTGGAATAGTTGCCTTTCCAAGGAATACCTGAGCCACGATCCAGCTCCAAAATCCATTCGGCAGCGTTGTCGAGGAAGTAACGATCGTGGGTAATCGCCACCACGGTGCCAGAAAAACGCGCAAGGAATTGCTCCAACCAATCAACGCTCTCTGCATCCAAGTGGTTGGTGGGCTCATCGAGCAAGAGCATATCGGGCTTGGAGAGGAGCAATTGACACAGCGCCACTCGGCGCTTCTCACCGCCTGAGAGCTTGCCAATGATCGCATCCCATTCGGGCAGGCGCAGCGCATCGGCGGCGATTTCCAATGCATGTTCGGTATTTTCATCACCTGCAGAAGCAATGATGGCTTCAAGCTCAGCTTGCTCAGCAGCCAGCTTGTCGAAATCCGCATCTTCTGCGCCGTAATCTACATAGACCTGCTCCAGCCGCGCCTTGGCAGCGAGCACAGCGCCCATAGCGGATTCCACCGCTTCGCGCACGGTGTGCTCTGGATTGAGCTGGGGCTCTTGCGGCAAATAGCCCACTTTGATGCCCGGCATCGGAATCGCTTCGCCCTCGATCTCTTTATCGACACCTGCCATGATTTTGAGCAAGGTGGATTTGCCCGAGCCATTCAAGCCGAGCACGCCGATTTTGGCGCCGGGGAAAAACGAGAGCGAAATATCCTTGAGGATTTGGCGCTTGGGTGGCACGATTTTGCCAACCCGATTCATGGTGTAAACGTATTGAGACATGGGTTCTTAGGGCTTGCCTGGTGCGGCAGAGTTGAGACAACAAAAATAATAATCAATGCAGCTTGAATGGTTGTGGCAAACTGCACAGTCCAACAACACTTCAAACTGAAAGAGACATTGTATGCAAACCATTCGCCATATCAGCAAACGCTTGATGTTTTCATTGGCCGCTGCCTCTATTTTGGTGCTAACTGGCTGCGCCAGCATGAACAATCCGAATCCTAACCAAGCGCCTGCCACCAAAGGCGTCTGGTGGATGGAGCCGCAAAATGGCGCGACCGTGGGGCAAACCTTCAAAGCCAAATTTGGCGTGAAGGGCATGGCTGTCGAGCCGGCTGCTGCCGGGCAAAACGCCGGCAAGGGGCACCATCATGTGCTCGTGAACCAAATGAGCAAACCCGCAGGCGAGATCATTCCATTTGACGACAAGCACATTCATTTTGGCGCAGGTCAAACTGAGGTCGAACTTAAACTCCCACCCGGCCAATACAAACTCACGATGCAGTTTGCCGACGGCTTTCACCTCAGCTATGGCAAAGACATGGCCGCGACGATTGAAGTGACGGTGAAGTAAACACGCAGCTCATCACTGGAGCAGACGTAAAAAAACCCGCTTATGGCGGGTTTTTTGCTGCGCACTGCTTGATTATTTCGCAGGTGCTTTTTTAGCAGGCTTTTTGGTTTTCTTTGGTTTGCTGGTTGCCATAATGGACTCCTTGATAACGCTAAAAAATGCTGAGCAATTCGCCCAGTGCTTACTTGCTTAAGGCTGTTGGCTTACGCCAGAGTCACTCAAGTGAATAAATAACGCCACCTGCGTGCCATTGGTTGACGAGATTCTCAAAAATAATCTGCTGATTTTTGCGTTATCGTTGCGCTCAACATGCCAACCCATTCCACCCTCACGCCTAAAGCACCTGTGCGCCCGATTTTCAGGCGGCAAGACTTCCTAGGGTTTCTCCTGTGCGCCCCGTTTTACTGGATGATGCTGTTTCTCGTCGTGGAGGCGGGTTTGGCAGCTGCAACGACAGCGCTCATCATTCAAGCCAGCCATGATGTTGCGCAACAAGATTTTTTGATTTCTGATTTTGCTTGGATCGTGGCCGCGCAATCTGCCTCCTATGTGGTGGGCGCCACCAGTTGGATATTTGCAGAGCGGGCAGGTTTTGGCGCTTATGGCCGATACATGCTGCGCTTCGCGCGCGAGAACCGAGCCACACCCTCTTTGCTTTCTGCCAGGCCACAGCGCGAATCGGTTGAGCCCTTTTTGACCAATGAGACTTTTCATATTTTGTTTGAGCTGATCTACGAGTTGGAAGCTGATTTGAAGCTGCTGTTTGGTTTGATTTTTAACGCCATCGTTTTAGGTCTAGCCATAGATGCAGGGCTACCGGCGGTCTATGGCATTGTGTTTGCAGCTTTGCTGTTGCTGCAATGGGCGCTGCGCAAGCCCGTGGCCGCAGCCTACCTGAACCAGCAGCGCAGCACCAACCGCATGACCGCCCACACCTACACCGCCTGGGACAACATCACCAGCAGCAACCGCTACAACTATCGCCTCTGGCATGCAGGTTTCAAAACCCGCCTGCGCACCGCGCTAAGCGCGCAAATCCGCGCCATCATGGCGCGCGAGGGCTTGGCCGCGGTCAGTGGCATTTTTGCTTTGATTGTGGTTTTCAGTTATTTGGCCTGGGTGGCGGGCCGCAATGTACAAGACACAGGTTTGCTCATTGCATTGGCCGCCACGCTACCTCGGCAAATTGATCTGTCGTACAACGTGCACGGCCTGGCCTCCGGCTGGAACGATTTGCTCGCGGTATGGACACGCATCGGCGGTGCTTGTGAAGCCATGCGCCCCGATCCCGATGCGGATTTTGACCAACGCGTGAAATTCTCAGGCGTGAGCTTGCAGCAATCAGGCCAAGCCTTGCCTTGCGGCAGTTTGGATGAGGCGCTGGCGCATGTGCGCTCTGGCAACGCCGGGCGCATTTTGGTGCGCGGCAGCAATGGTGCAGGCAAATCAAGCTTGCTGGTCGCTTTAAAGGCCAAGCTCGGCGCAGAAGCTTTTTATTGGCCCACCAGCGACAAGCTGACGTTTGACTTTTTGCAGGCCAATGCGACAACGCAAGCAACCACAACCACAGATGGGGATGAGGATGACGATGAGGCAGAAGCCGCACGCATCTCCAGCGGCTTCTCCTCGGGGGAAAAACAATTGCGCACCCTGCAAGAAATCTCAGCAAGCACACAGGCCAAGGTGTATCTGCTCGACGAATGGGATGCTAATTTAGACGCTAAAAATCGCGCTGCGGCTGAGGGCATCGTTGCCGGCTTAGCCGCGCGGGCGGTGGTGGTGGAAATCTCTCACCGGGATCGGGTTTAAATTCAAGCGCCATTCGATGCAAGCCTTTTGCGCACCTCGCCCAACTGCTCCAGCGTATCCACATCCATCACGCAGCCCGCATCAGTTACTATTAATTCAATAGCACTCTGCGCAGATAATACGCCGGCCGCACCGCGATTTCCCTTTAAATTTCGCAATTCTGTGCCGCTTGCAGCCGCAAATCCCACGGGATGGCCGCGCTGGCCTTGGTAAATGGGATAAGCAGCCTGCGCGCCGTTTTCAATCGCCTGCGCCACATCAAGAATCGTTTGGCTAGAAATCAAAGGTAAATCAGCCGGCAAGATCAACCAACCGTTTGATTGAGAAGTCGCATTCACAGCAGCTGAAATGCTGTCTCCCATACCCGGATGACCGGCCTTTTCCAAATGCCAAGGCAAGCCAGTGGCAATGACTGCATCCAGCGTCCATTGCAAAACGGTTTTGTCCTCAATCAGCGCATCGAGCTTGCTGCCCTGCCCGCCCGAAGCCACGAAGCGCTCGCCGCGCCCGCTCGCTAAGACTAAAACTGTGGGCAGCTTCACTTCAAGCCAAGTACTTCGCGAGCTGCGCAATATCCACATTGCCGCCTGAGATGATCACGCCCACGCGTTGGCCCTTGACGTTCACTGCACCCTGCATCGCAGCAGCCATCGCCAAGCCGCCCGTGGGCTCAATCACCATCTTCATGCGGCTGGCCGCAAAGCGCATCGCTTCAATCAGTTGGGCATCGCTCACCGTCACGATGTCGTCAACCAGCGCTTGAATCACAGGAAATGTGAGCTGCCCCACAAACTGCGTCTGCGAGCCATCAGCAATCGTTTTCGGCGTATCGATCTTGATGATCTTTCCCGCAGCCTTGCTCTGCTGCGCATCATTGCCCGCCTCCGGCTCCACACCGATCACGCGAATTTTCGGATTCAAATGCTTGGCAGCGACTGCGCAGCCCGATATCAAGCCCCCACCGCCGAGGCAAACGATCAGCGTATCGAGCTGCGGCACATCTTGCAGCAATTCAAGCGCCGCCGTGCCCTGCCCGGCCATCACATGCGCATGGTCGTAAGGCGGAATCAAGGTCATACCGCGCTCATCGGCTAATTTTTGCCCGATCGCCATGCGATCTTCGGTGTAGCGGTCATAGGTGATGACTTCTGCGCCATAGCCGCGTGTGGCGGCCATCTTCACCGCAGGCGAATCCAGCGGCATCACAATCGCAGCCGGCATGCCCAAGAGCTTGGCCGAGAGCGCAATGCCCTGCGCATGATTGCCCGAGCTGAAGGCGCATACGCCGCGCTGCTTTTGCTCGGGAGAGAATTGCGCCAACGCGTTGTATGCCCCGCGAAACTTGAATGCACCCATTCTCTGAAAGTTCTCGCATTTGAAAAACAAAGCTGCCCCTGCGATCTCATCTGCCGTGCGCGAAGTCAGCACGGGCGTGCGGAGAGCTACATCTTTGAGGCGCTGCGCAGCAGCAGAAACATCATCGAAACCAATCGCAAGACTCATATGTTTACTCTCATTTCAATAGCACTCCAAGCTTATTCTATGCCGGCTAGTACCCAAAATTGCTTCAAATTTACTTCGCAAAGTATTGAAGTTCACTTCGCAAACAGCGATGCCATGCTCTTGAACGCCTTGAATTCAATCGCATTGCCAAACGGATCGAGAAAGAACATCGTGGCCTGCTCACCCGGCTCGCCTTTGAAGCGGATGTAAGGCTCAATAATGAATTTTGTGCCGATGGCTTTGAGCTTGGCGGCGAGCGTTTCCCAATCCGGCATCTGCATCACCAAGCCAAAATGCCGCACCGGCACGCCTTGGCCATCCACCTCGCTTTTTGCGGTGTCGGTATTCATATTGACGCACAGATGCGCCACGATCTGATGCCCATGAAAATTAAAGTCCACCCACTCCGAGCTGCTGCGCCCCTCGGGGCAGCCCAGCAATTCGCCATAAAAGGCGCGGGCTTGTTTAAGATCTGTAACGGGGAAGGCCAGGTGGAAGGGTTGCATGATCCGAGTAACGCAAAATGAAATGATGAGCTGATTGTGCCAAAGTCTTTCAAAGCGCGAGATACTTTGCTCATAGTTTGAACATTTGGAGATTTACATGCGGCAAGTCGTATTCTCAATGATAGCCAGTGCACTGGCCCTGACCTGCCTTCAGGCACTCTCGCAAACCGCGCCGATGCAGCGCGTGGGCAATTTTGAGATCGACATCACCGAAGTCAGCGTGGCTCAATTTCGCAGCTTTGCCCAAACCACAGGCATCAAAACTGCCGCTGAAACTTCGGGCGGCAACACGTTCGAGGCCGGCTGGGAGCAGCGCAAAGGCTGGCATTGGCAAACCCCTTTTGGCCAAGCCGCCTCTAGCAATGAGCCTGCAGTTCATATCAACTACCCAGAAGCTGCCGCCTACTGCAGCTGGGCTGGCAAGCGCCTTCCCACAGATGCCGAATGGGGCGAAGCTGCCTACACGGAGCGCCGCGCGCAGCCAACAGACGGCTTCATCACAGGCCGCACCTACCGCTACCCCACGGGCGACAGCCCGCAAGGCGCGAATTGCTTGGGCGATTGCGGCAGCATCAAAACCGTCTCGCATGCCGTCACGTCGCGCGGCAAAGGCCACGCCGAGGTAGCCACCACGCGGCGCGGCATCAATGGCTTGTACGACATGGGCGGCAATGCTTGGGAATGGGTGAACAGCGGTGGTGGCAGCGCCAGCGACAAGCGCACACGCGGCGGCTCGTGGTGGTATGGCGCATCGAGCATGCTCGATGCGCATGTGCAGAGCAAACCTGCCCTCATGTCTGCGGTGTATATCGGCTTTCGCTGCGCCAAAGATGTGCGTTGAGCAGCGCACGTCAATCGACCAGCTGGCAGAAGGCACAAACTACAAGGATGACAAAGATGACACGCCCCTTCGATCTGATCCTGTTCGGCGCCACAGGCTTCGTCGGCCAACAAGCCATTGCGTATTTGGCCGAGCATGGCGGCAAAAGTCTG
>JANMFP010000148.1:0-4094 GCA_031378135.1 Variovorax sp.
TGGCTGAACGCCTCCATCGCTTTGCTGTTGTTGCCCGCTTTGTTTGCTGCGGTGTTTGCCTCAGTGGTGCATGCGGAGGTGGTGGCGTTGCGCGTGGGTGAGCCTTATGGCACTTTGATTTTGGCCTTTGCCATCACAGTGATTGAAGTTGGCTTGATTCTTTCGCTCATGCTCACGCGCGCACCGGGCTCCGAGGAAATCGCACGCAACACCCTCTTTGGCGTGATCATGATTGTCTGCAACGGCGTGATTGGTCTGTGCATCGTGCTGGGCAGTTGGAAGCATCATGAAATGCCTTATCGCCGCCGCGCCAGTCAATCGGCGCTTGCTGTGCTCATGGCATTGGCCACGCTCACGCTGGTGCTGCCGGTGTTTACCACCTCGACGACTGGGCCCACATTTTCCAAACCGCAATTGCTGTTTGCAGCAGCGGCTTCGCTGGCTTTGTATGCGGTGTTTGTGTTCGTGCAGGCGGTTCGGCATCGCGATTTCTTTTTGCCCGATGGCGATGAGCCGACCGACCATGCCCAGCGCCCGAGCAACGCTGTCGCTTGGCGCAGCGTGGCTTTACTCATTGTTAGCTTGTGTGCGGTCGTGGGCTTGGGCAAGGCGCTGGCACCGAGTGTGGAAAAGATGGTGCTTGAGGCGGGCTTTCCGCAGGCCGTGGTGGGCGTGATCGTGGGCTTGCTGGTGCTGCTGCCAGAGACGGGGGCGGCCTTGCGTGCTGCGGCTCGCAATCGCCTGCAAATCGGCTTGAACCTCGCCCTCGGCTCTGCGCTGGCCAGCATCGGGCTGACGATCCCGGCGGTGGCCTTGGTCTCGCTCTGGCTAGATATTCCCTTGGTGCTGGGCTTGGCACCCAAAGAAATCGTGTTGCTTGCCGCTACATTTTGGATTTGCTCCTTGACGCTGACCACAGGCCGCGCCAGCTTGATGCAAGGCGCTGTGCATTTGGTGTTGTTTGCAGCATTTGTGTTTCTCACGCTGTTTCCCTGAAGTTTTGTTAAACTCAAGGTTCGGGATGTACAGCCTCCCGAAACTACTTTGAGATGGATGATGTTTTGTCCATTTCGAAGACGTTAGACGGTGTCCCGTCCAAGTGCTGGATGATCTGACAGGAGAACTGTCAGAATTTATTTGGACACCGCGATGCAAACTCTTTCTTCAATCTCTCCCTCTGAGCTGTTGCCTCTGATGGGCACGGCAACAGCCCCCTTGTTGCTCGATGTGCGGCGCGATGCCGCGTTTGAAGCGAGCCCACAAATGATTGCGGGGGCTCAGCGCTGTGCCCCGCAGGATGTGGAGGTTTGGGCCGCAGCACATGTGGCGCAACGCCTTCGGCCGATCGTCGTGTATTGCGTGTATGGCCACAATGTGAGCGCAGATGCGACGGCTCAATTGCGCTCACTTGGATTTGATGCATCGGCCTTGGCTGGTGGCATCCAAGGTGGTGAAAATGGCGTGGATTCGCCCGCAGATATCGTATTGTGGCGAGCCACTGCTCTTCCTCGCAGCCCAAAAGAACACGCCTGATCAAAGCGCAATATGCAAGTTCCTATAAACAACTCTTCTGCACTTGTGCAAGTCTCCTTCACCCAAGCTCTTCTCTTCTGGCTCAAGCTCGGCTTCATCAGCTTTGGCGGGCCAGCGGGGCAGATTGCTATTCTGCAGCGCGAACTGGTGGATGAGCGGCGCTGGATTTCGCAGGCGCGTTTCAATCATGCGCTCAACTACTGCATGGTCTTGCCAGGGCCAGAGGCGCAGCAACTGGCCACCTACATCGGCTGGCTGATGCATCGCACGCCTGGCGCATTGGTGGCTGGCGGCTTGTTTGTGCTGCCCTCGCTGTTTATTTTGATTGCGCTGAGTTGGGTCTATGTGGTGTATGGCCAAGTGCCCGCAGTCGCATCAATTCTTTGGGGCGTGCAATGTGCTGTGGCAGCGATTGTGGTTCAGGCGCTGTGGCGTGTGGCGAGCAAAACGATACCGAATTTTAAGCAAAATCGGCAGGTAGCCGGCATATTACTTGGGCTAAGTGCTATGAGTTTTATAGCTATTGCATTCTTGCAAATCAGCTTCCTGTGGATTGTGTTGATCGCTGGCATCGTCGGCTGGCTGGCGATCAAGCGCTATCCAGCGCAGTTTGCAGGCGGCGGTCATGGGGCCGCTGCTAAAACGAATGGCTCAAGTGACGGCCATTATTTGATTGACGACCACACGCCCACGCCTTCGCATGCGCTGTTTTCCAAGGCGAGCTTGCTGCGTGTGCTGTTCATAGGCTTGGCGCTGTGGGCATTGAGCTTCGGTGCATTGCTTGCCACGCAAGGTTGGCCATCGAGCCTCACGCAAATGGGCTGGTTTTTCAGTAAAGCGGCACTCGTGACGTTTGGTGGCGCATATGCCGTCTTGCCCTATGTGACGCAAACTGCAACCAGCAGCGGCTGGCTCACAGCAGATCAAATGATGGCGGGCTTGGCGCTTGGCGAGACGACGCCTGGGCCGCTCATCATGATCGTGGCGTTTGTGGGCTATGTCGGCCAAGCGCTGGAAGTGCAGCGCATGGCAGGTGTCACAGGTGGGGGCGCGGATCTCGTCGGCACAGGGATGTTTATCATGGGCAGTATGGGCGCCATCATGGCGACTTGGTTTACTTTTCTTCCAAGCTTTGTGTTCATCCTCGCAGGCGGGCAGTTCATCGAATCCACACATGGCAAGTTGGGCTTTACCGCGCCGCTCAGAGCCATCAGCGCAGCAGTTGTGGGCGCGATTGCATCGCTTGCGCTGCTGTTTATTCAACACACTGTGATGGGCAAAGCGGGCATCGACTGGGCAGCGATTGCACTGATGATCGTCGCCGCGCTCTTGCTCTTCGTGCGGCAATGGAGCATCGTGCGTGTGATCGCGCTGTGTGCTTTTGCAGGTTGGGCTGCAGGGTGGGCGACGGGTTGGGCGCGAAGCTATTTCTAAACAGCACACGCGCTTGTTTTGCTGCAAAATCTGAGCATGACCCTCACCGAGCTCAAATACATTGTGGCTCTCGCGCGCGAGAAGCATTTTGGCCATGCAGCAGAAGCTTGCTTTGTCTCGCAGCCCACGCTTTCCGTCTCGATCAAGAAACTCGAAGAAGAGCTTGAGTGCAAATTATTTGAGCGCAACGCCAACGAAGTCACGGTCACGCCGCTGGGCGAGGAGATTGTGCGACAGGCGCAGAGCGTGCTCGAGCAAGCATCGCAAATCAAAGAGATTGCCAAGCGCGGCAAAGATCCGCTGGCTGGGAATTTGAAGCTCGGCGTGATCTACACGATTGGCCCTTATCTGCTGCCCGATCTGGTGCGCCAGGTGATTGCACGCACGCCGCAAATGCCGCTGATGCTGCAAGAAAATTTTACGGTGAAGCTGCTGGAGATGCTACGCACCGGCGAGATCGATTGCGCGATTCTGGCTGAGCCGTTTCCCGATACGGGCTTGGCAATCGCGCCGCTCTACGACGAGCCTTTCATGATCGCTGTGCCTTCCACGCATGAGCTGGCTTCGCGCGAAGCGATTAGCGCGGAAGAACTCAAAGCGCAAACCATGCTGCTGCTGGGCAATGGCCATTGCTTCCGCGATCATGTGCTGGAAGTGTGCCCGGAGTTTGCGCGCTTCTCCAGCAATGCCGAGGGCATCCGCAAAAGCTTTGAAGGCTCATCGCTGGAGACCATCAAGCATATGGTGGCGGCCGGCATGGGCGTCACGGTAGTGCCTCAGCTTTCTGTGCCAAAAAATGCATTAAATACTCAATTGGCCGGCGTAAAGTCTGCACGGAGTGCTATTAAAAAAAGAGCAGCCAAGATGGACGATGATGAGCAGCCTTATGTGCGTTACATCCCGTTTGAGGGCAACCCACCCACGCGGCGCGTCGTGCTCGCTTGGCGGCGCAGCTTCACGCGCTATGAAGCGATTGCTGCGCTACGAAACGCGGTGTATGCATGCGAGTTGCCGGGGGTGCAGCGGTTGAGTTGATGTGATTGGTGTTCTGCGAGTATCGAATTCGAATACCGGACGCAGAAGACGCAGAGGTTACGCAGAAGAAATACCAAAAGAATACAAAAAAG
>JANMFP010000163.1:0-2181 GCA_031378135.1 Variovorax sp.
ACCGCCAACACATGCCGCCCTTCGCCAGCCAAGATGTTGTAAGTGCGGCAGGCGGCGAGTCTGTCCATTGTCTCTAGGCCGATGCGCGCTTGTATGAGGGCGCGTTGGTAGGCGGGGGAGGGGAAGCGGAGTTTGCTGCCGCTGCCGAAAATCACTAATTCAGGTGCGAATGCGGCCACTTGCTCAAAATGCTCTGCGGTGAGTTGATCGAACGAAATGCCAGGCCAATCGGCGCGCTCGCCGTGGGAGCCGATGAGGAAAGAATGGAGCAGTTTCTCTTGCTTAGGCTGCCCGTTTTCAAAGAAACCAATGCTGACCCAGCCGGGGCCGTAGCCAGTGATGATTTGGGTGTCGGATTTGTCAGGCTGTAATTTCATAGGGGGTCTCTAAATCGGCTTCCCGAACTGTATCAGGCCTGAATTCGGGCGATCTGCGTCGTTGAAAAGCCTCGCTTTAGCACCGCTAAAGCTGCGTTTTTCGCCTAGCATCTCACCCCGAATTCAGGCCTGCTCCAGCCCGAGAAGCCAATTCAGAGACCCCGTCGTGCTGCGATGCACAAAAAACGTGCTGGATTGTGGTCAAATTATGAGATCTGAGTTACATATTGCCCCCGGAGGGACTTGCATGAAAAACATAAACAAATCTGCCAAATTAGCCAATGTGCTGTACGACGTGCGCGGTCCGATTGTGGATGAGGCGGCGCGGATGGAGGCCGAAGGGCAGAAGATCATCAAGCTCAACATTGGCAACCTCGCGCCCTTTGGCTTTGATGCACCTGAAGAGATTCAGCAAGACATGATTCGCAACCTGCCCAATTCGGCCGGTTACTCTGACAGCAAGGGGCTTTTCGCAGCGCGCAAAGCGGTGATGCACTACACGCAGCAGCAAAAAATTGCGGGCGTGACGCTCGATGATATTTACCTCGGCAATGGCGCAAGCGAGTTGATCACCATGGCGGCCAATGCACTGCTCGATGCGGGCGATGAGCTGCTCGTGCCTTCGCCAGACTACCCGCTGTGGACAGCCGCGACGAGCTTGGCAGGCGGCAAGCCGGTGCATTATGTTTGCGAAGAGGCCAATGGCTGGATGCCGAATTTGGATGATTTGCGCGCCAAGATCACGCCACGTACCAAAGGCATCGTCGTCATCAACCCCAACAATCCCACGGGCATGATCTATTCCGATGCGCTCCTCAAGGGCATCATTGCGATTGCGCGCGAGCATGAGCTGGTGATTCTGGCCGATGAGGTGTACGACAAGGTTTTGTATGACGGCATTGCACACACCGCCATTGGCTCGCTCTCCACCGATGTGCTGACACTGACCTTCAATTCGCTGTCGAAATCGTACCGTGCGTGCGGCTACCGCGCAGGCTGGATGATCATCTCTGGCCCCAAGCATATTGCCAAGGATTTCATTGAGGGCCTGAACATGCTGGCCAACTTGAAGCTGGGGTCGAACGTGCCCGGTCAATACGCGATTCAAACCGCGCTCGGCGGCTACCAAAGCATTCACGATCTCACGAAAGAAGGCGGCAGACTGCGCCGCCAACGCGATCTCGCCTATGAGCTGATCACTGCAATTCCCGGCGTGACATGCGTGAAGCCGCAAGCGGCGCTGTACATGTTTCCTCGCCTCGATCCTCAGATTTATCCGATCAAAGATGATCGCCAGTTTTTCCTAGAGGTGCTGCGCGAAACCCGCGTGATGCTGGTGCAAGGCACAGGCTTTAATTGGAATGCGCCCGATCATTTCCGCATCGTTTTCCTGCCGCATGAAGACGATCTGCGCGAGGCCATCGGGCGCTTGGCAAGATTCTTTGAGAGCTATCGCAAGAAGCACGGTACGGATGGTTTGGCTGCTTCTTCCAAAGCATCTACTATCAAATTAGTAGCTGCTCGCGCTTGATTTATGCCGGCTACCGGCACTTTTCCTTTAAAAAAACATGAAAAACATCCAAGTAGGTCTTTTAGGTATCGGTACAGTCGGCAGTGGCGTATTCGCCGTCTTGCAGCGCAATTTTGATGAGATTCAGCGCAGAGCAGGGCGCGGAATTGAGATCACTGTTGTTGCGGATTTAGACACTGCGCGCGCCAAAGCTGTGGTGGGCGATAAAGTACAAGTGGTGAGCGATGCGCGCGCTGTGATTGCCAATCCTGAGATTGATATCGTGATCGAACT
>JANMFP010000208.1:0-2505 GCA_031378135.1 Variovorax sp.
TGCTGTCCACGTGGTTTGATGTGGCCTTTTTGGAGCTGCGCCGCATCAGCTGGGACAGCCCGGCATCTCTTTTGGAAAAGCTGATTCGCTATGAAGCCGTCCACGATATCAAAGGCTGGACGGATCTGAAAAACCGCTTGGATTCAGATCGGCGCTGCTATGGCTTCTTTCATGCCAAGCTGCCCGAAGAGCCGCTGATTTTTGTGGAGGTGGCGCTTGGCGATGAGATGGCGGCCAGCATCACACCGCTGCTGGATGAGCAAGCGAGTTTGCATGATTTGAAGGCCGCAACCACAGCGATTTTTTATTCGATCAGCAATACACAAACGGGCTTGCGTGGCGTGGGTTTTGGCGATTCGCTGATCAAGCGCGTGGTTGAGACTTTGAAGGCTGAGTTGCCCAAGCTCAAAGTGTTTGCCACACTCTCGCCGATCCCCGGCTTTCGTGCTTGGTTGGCTAAAGCGGATGCCCAACTGCTTGCGCAGGCCGATGCGGAGCGGGAGAAGATGCAAGCGGCTTTGCTTCAGGCCGCCGCGAAATATCTTGCATCAGAGCTGCGCGATGGACAGCCGGCTGATGCCGTGGCTAAATTTCATTTGGGCAATGGCGCGCGCGTGGAGCGCATCAACTGGGCGGCAGACCCGAGCGCCAAGGGCATCAAGCAATCCTTTGGCCTGATGGTCAATTATCTTTATGATCTGCGCCAAATCGACAAATATCGCCAATCTTTGCATGCAGGCAAAATAGCCTACAGCGCTGATATCAAGAAGCTGTTGAATTAACTAAAAGATATTTTTTTATTGGAGACAAAACATGAATGAATTGATCAACCGCCGCAAGGCTATCGCAGCAACTGCCACGAGCTTAGGCGCAGGCCTTGCTACATTTTCCGTAGCATCGCGCGCACAAAACACGCCGGCTTGGCCCGCAAAACCTGTGAATTTGATCGTACCTTTCCCTGCGGGCGGCGGCACGGATGCCTTTGCACGCCCTTTGTCTGCCGCGTTTGCCAAAAACACCGGCCGCACGATGATCATTGACAACAAAGGCGGTGCTGGCGGTACATTGGGGGCGGGGCTTGCAGCAAAAGCACCAGCCGATGGCTACAACCTTTTCATGGGCGCGGTGCATCATTCGATTGCGCCGAGCATGTATGCAAAGCTTGACTACGACATTGAAAAAGATTTCGTGCCATTGATTTTGGTGGCGAACGTACCGCAAGTGGTGGTGGTGAATCCGCGCAAAGTGCCGGTGGCTAATTTCAAAGAATTCTTAGAGTTTTTGCGCAAGAATCCTGGCAAGCTCAATTACGGTTCAGCTGGTGGCGGCACATCGCATCATTTGGCCGGTGAGCTTTTCAAGCAGCAAACCAAAACCTTCATCACCCACATTCCTTATCGCGGTGCTGGCCCCTCACTGCAAGGCTTGATTGCAGGCGATGTGGAGATGATGTTTGATGGCTTGGGCTCAAGCGCTGCACACATCACGGGCGGCCGCATCAAGGCTCTCATGGTCTCTGGCAAACAGCGCAACGCTGCGTTTCCCGATGTGCCTTGCGCAGCAGAGCTTGGTTTGCCAGATTACACGGTAACGACTTGGTACGGCGTGTGGGCACCGCGCGGCACGCCTGCTGATGTGCAAGCTCGCGCGATTGAGGAAATCCGCAAGGCTTACAACACCGATGAAGCGAAGGCGGCGTGGGCGCGGCAAGGCGCGGAGTTCACCGGCCTGACCGGCGCACAGTTTGGCGGCTTTTTGAGCGCCGAAATTAAGCGTTGGGAGCAAGTCGTCAAGCTCTCGGGCGCGAAGCTGGATTGATGGGTCTCTAGTGCGATGCTCAATCTGCAAGTTGCGGGGCAGATCGCCACGCTTGTGATCAGCCACGCTGTGCGTCGCAACGCGATGACGCGAGCGATGTGGCAAGCCTTGCCGGGCGTTCTGCAATCGCTTCCGCTGGATGTGCGCTGCCTCATCATTCGCGGTGAGGGTGATCACTTTTGCTCGGGTGGCGATATCTCCGAATATCCAAGCTTCCGTTTTGAAGAGAGCAGTTTGCGAGCTTTTCATGAAGACGATGTCTCGCCTGCGCTTGAAGCCTTGCTCGCTTTAGACATTCCTATCGTGGCCATGATTGCTGGCCACTGCATGGGCGGTGGGCTGGAGATTGCATCGTGCGCAGACATTCGCATTGCATCTGATTCAGCCACATTTGGCGCACCGATTGCTAAGCTGGGCATGCCGATGGCGCAGCGTGAGTTGGCAATTGTGCTTAGCGCAGCGGGTGAGGCAACGGTGCGCGAGATGCTGCTAGAGGCCAAGGTGTTGAATGCGCAAGAGATGAAAGCGCGTGGCTTCTTGCAGCGCATCGTGCCAGATGCGCAGCTGCGGCAGGAGGCACAAGCGACGGCTGAGCGCATCGCAGCACTCTCGCCGCAAGCAGCCAAGCTCAACAAACAGTTTTTAAGAGCATTTTTTAACAAAAATAGCCCTCTAGCCGGCATAAAA
>JANMFP010000212.1:0-2749 GCA_031378135.1 Variovorax sp.
TGGCGCAGTATTTTCCTCGGCTGATGCCGATTTTGAGCAAAAATTCACTGCTCGCCAACATTGGTCTTCAAGCCAAGATGCGGCGATTGAATCTCGTGTGGTCGAGATTTTGGCCGATGTGCAAAAGCGCGGTGATGCGGCAGTGTTGGACTACACGGCGCGCTTTGATCGTCTGCAAGCCAGCAGCATGCAAGAGCTCGAACTCACGCAAGCCGAACTCAAAGCTGCTTACGACGGCCTGCCAGCCGATCAGCGCGATGCGCTGACGCAAGCTGCATCCCGCGTTCGCAGTTACCACGAAGCGCAGAAAAAAGCTTGCGGTGAGAGCTGGAGTTATCGCGATGCCGATGGCTCGCTGCTCGGCCAAAAAGTCACGCCGATTGATCGCGCGGGCATCTATGTGCCGGGCGGCAAAGCGGCTTATCCGTCGAGCGTGTTGATGAATGCGATTCCTGCGCATGTGGCGGGCGTGGGTGAAATCATCATGGTTGTGCCCACGCCTGATGGCACTAAAAATAACCTTGTCTTAGCTGCGGCCTACGTTGCAGGCGTTTCCCGCGCCTTCACCATCGGCGGTGCGCAAGCCATCGCAGCGCTCGCCTACGGCACAGCGACGATCCCAAAAGTGGACAAGATCACCGGCCCTGGCAACGCCTATGTGGCCGCTGCCAAGCGTAGCGTCTTCGGCACAGTGGGCATCGACATGATTGCTGGCCCGAGTGAAATATTGGTGATAGCAGATGGCAGCACGCCGCCGGATTGGGTGGCGATGGATTTGTTCAGCCAAGCTGAGCATGATGAGCTGGCGCAAAGCATTTTGCTCTGCCCTGATCAGGCGTATATCAATCAAGTCATGGCTAGCATCACGCGATTGCTGCCCGAAATGCCGCGCAAAGCCATCATCGAAAAATCCCTCACTGATCGCGGCATCTTCATGCTCACGCGCAGCATGGAAGAGGCCTGCGACATATCTAACCGCATCGCCCCCGAGCACCTAGAAATCTCCAGCAACGAGCCGCACAAATGGGAGCCTTTGCTCAAGCACGCCGGCGCTATTTTTCTGGGCGCTTACACCAGCGAGAGCCTAGGCGACTACTGCGCTGGCCCGAACCATGTGCTACCTACCAGCGGCACAGCCCGCTTTTCTAGCCCACTCGGTGTGTACGACTTTCAAAAGCGCAGCAGCATCATCGAAGTGAGTGAATCTGGCGCGCAAACCCTAGGAAAAATCGCCAGTGTGCTCGCGCATGGCGAAGGTTTGCAGGCGCATGCCCGGGCTGCTGAGATGCGCCTTCGTTGAATTTTCAGCGGAGGTGCGGCTTCCCTTCGTTAGACGCTTGGGCAGCGAAGCGCTCTGCTTAGCGGCGGTTTTTGCGCCATCAACCCGTACAATGACAGTCATAAAAATGTCATAAACACAACATCACGAGGTTCTTCATGTTTTTCGGCAAGCTGCTGCCCCGCGAGGGCAATTTTTTTGAGATGTTTGACAAACATGCCGCGCATATCGTCGAAGCGGCCAAAGCCTTTGAGCAATTGGTGCTGAACTACGATGATGTGACATTGCGCCAGAAGTACAACGCAGAAGTGGACAACGCCGAGCGCGCCGCAGATCGCATCACGCACGATGTGAACAAGATGTTGCACAAGACCTTCATCACGCCGATTGACCGCGAGCAAATCCACAAGCTCATCAACACGATGGATGATGTGGCAGATTTGATTCAGGACTCGGCCGAGACGATGGCTCTGTATGACGTGCGCACCATGACCGATGAGATCAAGCGCTTGACGGATTTGAGCGTCAAATGCTGCGAACGCGTGAAAAGCGCGGTGAGCTTGCTCTCCAAGTTGTCGGACAACGACACCGCTGAAGCAGCGCTGAAAACCTGCGAAGAGATTGACCGCTTGGAATCTGATGCTGATCGCGTGATGCGCTCTGCCATGAGCAAGCTCTTTCGCGAAGAGCCCGATGTGCGCGAGGTGATCAAGCTCAAGGCGATTTATCAACTGTTGGAGACGATCACGGATCGCTGCGAAGATGTGGCGAACTTGATCGAGGGCGTGGTCCTCGAAAATTCTTAATTTCCACTCAGACCCCAAAACGCCAATTTACAAAGAAGGGTTTGACGATGGAAATCGCTCCAACAGCGCTGTGGGTCGTTTTTATGCTTTTGCTGCTCGCATTGGCATTTGACTTTATGAACGGCTTTCATGATGCAGCCAATTCGATTGCCACAGTGGTTTCCACGGGTGTGCTCAAGCCGGTGCAAGCCGTGGTGTTTGCTGCATTTTTCAATTTTGTGGCGTATTTCATCTTTCACTTAAGCGTGGCCGCCACGATTGGCAAAGGCGTGGTCACGCCAGGCATTGTGGACATGCATGTGGTGTTTGGCGCATTGGTCGGCGCGATCACTTGGAACATCATCACTTGGTGGTATGGCATCCCCAGCAGCTCTTCGCATGCGCTGATTGGCGGCATAGTGGGCGCGGCGATTGCCAAGGCTGGCACAGGCGTGTTGATGGGTGCGGGCATTCTAAAAATCGTGGCTTTCATTTTGGTCTCGCCGCTCATGGGCTTTTTGCTCGGCTCTCTCATGATGGTGGCCGTGGCGTGGATTTGCCGCAAACGCACGCCGAGCCAAACGGATCGTTGGTTTCGCCGCTTGCAACTCGTCTCTGCCGCTGCATACAGCTTGGGCCATGGCGGCAACGACGCGCAGAAAACTGCGGGCATTATCTGGCTGTT
>JANMFP010000246.1:0-8045 GCA_031378135.1 Variovorax sp.
GGGCGCTCGAACTTTCCGTGCTCACCGAGGCCGGGAATTTGGATGCGCAAGCTAGGTGGAAACTCCGAGAATGATTGCAGCTTGACTACCTCAAGCCGAGTGACGACGCCCACGCGAGGCGTGCCCTGAGCACCGCTGCGCGAATCAAGGGTTCCGATACTGCTCGGCTCGCTGTTTTCCGCACCGGGCACGGCAACGGTTGAATAGCGCAAACCAGAGCGCGCCACGGCCGATTTGATGGCCGCTTCATCCCACACTTCTTGTACGGCGAGCACATCCGCATTCAGCGCTGCAATCCGGCCGCCCAGCCATTCAATCTTGCGCTCAAATTCATTCTGCGAATACGACTCCTGATTCGCATAAAACGTGCGCCCCGGATTGGCCAGATTCAAGACGTTGGCTGTCGCCACCGTCAGCGTGGTGACCATGCGCTGGTTGGGCTGAAGATTTGAGTTCATGCCGCATTATGTGCGCAGTGCGTTCAGTGGCCTTGCAGTTGCCCAGAGAACAAAACCGTCCGTCCCATCGCGCCTTTTCGCACTTGGCGCAGCAATGCTGCCGCCACCTCGCTAGCATGCACTGCAGCGTAGTCTTTCGGGATGAGCGGATTCAAAAGCCGCATGGCGGCGAGCGCCATTTTTTCGCCAGCGCGGGTGTTTTGATTCAAAGCCTCGCGGTCGCCGGCTAAGAAAGAAGGACGAACAATCGTGACGCTTTCGTAGCCCAGCTTGCCAATTGCATCTTCCATCTCGCCTTTGACTCGGCTGTAGAAAACGCGCGACGCGCTGCTTGCGCCCATGGCCGAGATCACTCCTAATTTCGTAGCGCCTCGTGCAAGTCCTGCGCGGGCTACTGATAAAAAAGCATCAAAATCTACAGCGCGAAAAGCCGCTTGATTGCCCGCTGTCTTAATGGTTGTGCCTAAACAGATGTAGACCTCATCAAGCGGTGGCAGCTTCAAATCTTGCGCAGAAGCTGTACCGAGCTCTGCAAAATCGACGACATGACTTTGCAGTTTGGTATGTGTTTTCGTGGTCGGCTTGCGCACGAGGCTGTGCACCTCGCGGCAAGCAGAGTCTTTCAATAAAAGCGCCAGTAGCTCAATACCCACCAGACCGGTAGCCCCCGCGATCAGAGCCACCGCCCCCGCCGCTTCGTGATCCGCCGCCATTGTTTCCGCGTGATCCGCCGAACGAATTGCCATTTGAGTTGCCTCCAAAACCACCACCTGAACCGCCACCTGAACCTCCACCACTACCGCCATGGCCACGACCACCGGAACGACCACGATTTTCACCGCCGCTTCCACTGCTTCCACCATTAGGCGTGCGCCCACGGCCTGCAAAGCCATCTACGCCGGTGCGCAGGGGATCAGGTTGACCACCGCCCGAGCGTGAGCTGTGTGCGGGTGCGTGAGAAGCAGAGCGCGAAGGCGCGCGAGCTGGCGCTGTCCCAGAGCGCGAGCCGCCGCCAGTACCCCGTCCACCGCCGCCGTTAGCACCTCGTCCGCCTCCCGCAGCGCGCTCACCCTCTTTGCGCGTATTGATCCGTTGCATCATCTCGCGGCGCGCATTCTTGCCAGCCGCAGACATTTCTTCGCGGCTAGGCGCTTTGCCCGCACCGCCCCAAATCACTTGGCGGCCCATCGCCATCGGCTCGGCTTTCTCGCCTTGTACGGGGCCGAATTCAGGCATGTCTTCACGGGGGATGCGTTGCTTGGTGAATTTTTCAATGTCTTGCATGAAGCCTTCTTCATCCAAACACACCAGGCTCACCGCGAAGCCATCTTTGCCAGCGCGGCCGGTGCGCCCAATGCGGTGCACATAATCTTCGCTCACGTTGGGGATTTCATAATTCACGACATGCGGCAGCTCATCAATATCGATGCCGCGTGCAGCGATATCGGTCGCCACGAGGGCGCGCAGCTTGCCACTTTTGAATTCAGCTAAGGCTTGGGTGCGAGCGCTTTGGCTTTTGTTGCCGTGCAAAGCCATTGCACTGATGCCTTGCTTCTCAAGATAGGCCGCTACATCGTTTGCGCCAAATTTCGTGCGCGTGAAGGCGAGCACTTGGTTCCAGTCGTTCTTCAAAATAATGTGCGCCAAAGCTTGCTTCTTTTTATCGCGGCTGATCAAGCTCCAGCTTTGCGTGATGCGCTGTACGGTGGAGTTCGCTGGCGTGACTTGAATCAATTTCGGATTTGTCAAAAAGCTTTGTGCGAGCTGTCTGATATCGTCGCTAAACGTGGCAGAAAATAGCAAGGTTTGGCGCTGTTTGGGCAGGTGCACGAGGATTTTGCGGATGTCGTGAATGAAGCCCATATCGAGCATGCGATCTGCTTCATCAAGCACGAGCATTTGGACGGTGCTCAGATCGAGCACGCCTTGGCCGACCAAATCCAGCAGGCGGCCAGGAGTCGCTACCAAAATATCCACGCCACGGCGCAGTTGCGATATCTGCGGGTTCATACCCACGCCGCCAAAGATGACGGCGGATTTGAGCTGCAAATATTTGCCGTAGGTCTTGATGCTTTCATCAATCTGTGCAGCGAGCTCGCGTGTGGGTGTGAGAATCAAAGCGCGCACGCCGGGATTGCCGTATTTATTGGTGGCGCTGCGGCCAAAGGAGAGGCGGTGCAGCAGGGGAAGAGTGAAAGCAGCGGTTTTGCCGGTGCCGGTTTGCGCGCCACCGAGTAAATCAGTGCCTGTCATCACCAACGGAATCGCTTGCGCTTGAATGGGGGTGGGTGAGGTGTAGCCCTCTTCGTGTACAGCCTTCAAGAGGGCAGGGGCCAAGCCCAGATCATCAAATGTCATTGGAGATAGATTTCAAAACGAACCCGGTTAAGACTTAAAACTTAGAGGGTGTTTGCGTCGGCTAGCGTAAGTAGCAAGAAAGGCTGAAATCGCATCGACGCGGAGGGATTTCAGTCGTTAGCATTGCGCTAACAGTGGTTTGATTATCTCACGAAGCTCAACAACACTTTTGACAGCTGTAGATGCCACGTTTACAAGAACTTTGGCTTGCGCTTTTCTAAAAACGCTGCGATGCCCTCGCCGCCATTGGGATGATGCAGGTTGTTCACAAAGGCATCGCGCTCTGCGCTGAGGTGTTTGCTCAATGTTTGCTCTGGGGCATCGCTCACGAGTTCTTTGATGCTGGCCAGGACATTGGGTGCGCGAGCGGCTAATTTTTCTGCAAGTTGCAGGGCGCCAGTTAAAGCTTGGCCGGGCTCGGTGAGATGGTTGACCACGCCCCATGCGTGCAAGCGCTCTGCATTGATGCGGTCGCCCGTCATTAAAAGTTCGGTGGCGGCTTGGCGCGGCAGGTTGCGAGCGAGTTGCCAACTGCCGCCACCATCGGGCGAGAGGCCGACGGTGCTGTAAGCCATCACAAAAATCGCCTCGCGGCTTGAGACGATCATGTCGCACGCTAGCGCGAGCGAGAAGCCAGCGCCAGCGGCTGCGCCTTCCACGGCGGCGATCACGGGCTTGCGGCACGAGCGGATGGCTTCGATCCATGCATGCAAGCCATCGATGCTGGTGGATTGCACTTCGCGTGGCTGCGTGCGGTTGTATTGCAAGCGCTGCAAATTGCCGCCTGCGCAAAAGCTCGCCCCCTCTCCGGTAATGATCACGGCGCGCACATCGGCGCTGCTGTCGGCATGGTTAAACGCTTCAATGCCGGCAGCATACATCTCGGGCCCGAGCGCGTTGCGCGCGCTGGGGTTAGAAAGGGTGAGAATCTTGATGTGCGCGGCCTCGCCTGAGTCTCCGGCGGTGTGTGCTTTGAGCTCTCCGCTTGGAAAATTTGGCTCTTTTGTTTGCTGAGAGTTCATAAGCGACGTTCAAGCTTCCACATGAAGCAAGCTCAGACCCAGCGCGCCCCTGCGTCGCAGCCAAGGGCTGGCGCGATAGCGTGGATCGCCGTACACGGTTTGCATATTGACGAGCACTTCAAGAACGCTCGCGCCGCCCACGCCATTGCCCATGGCCAGCGGGCCGGTGGGGTAGCCCAGGCCAAGTTGTACGGCGGTGTCTAAATCTTGCGGGGTGCAGATTTGCTGTTGGCACATATCTGAGGCGATGTTCACAATCGTCGCCACCACGCGTTGTGTGACGAAGCCAGCGCTATCGCGAATGGTGCTGACACTCTTATCATCTTTGCTGAAGATGGCGGTGGCGGCGGCGAGCATGTCTGATCGCACAGCAGGGTTGCCCATGATCACGCGGCGCTTGGTCACGGCATCGTCGATCAGCATGTCGATGCCGACCGTGCGCGCGGGATCGTAGCGCTCAAAAACGGCGACAGTCGTTACATCCCAGCCCAGCGGTGCAACGATCGTCAATGCGTGAAGAGACGGGCTTTGGCCTGTTTCGATTTTTGCGCCTAAATTGTGGAGTAATTGGAGCAGTTGAACACGGCGTGTCGCGTTAGGAGAGACCCAAACGGGAGGCAATTCACGCGCTTGATTTGCTATTAAATCTGTAGCTTCTTGGTCAGTATTTACGCCGGCTGAAGGCATTTTTTCTTCTGAATAATCGTAAAAACCTGCTTTCGTTTTGCGCCCGAGCACGCCGCCTGCCAAACGCTGCGCCGTGATCACGCTAGGGCGATAGCGCGGCTCATCGAAATACTGTCGATAGACCGACTCCATCACGGGGTGAGACACATCCAATCCCGTTAAATCCATGAGCTCGAAAGGCCCGAGCTTGAAGCCAACTTGATCTTTCAAAATCGCATCAATCGTGGCGAAATCTGCCACGCCTTCGCTCACGATCCGCAGCGCTTCCGTGCCATAGCCACGACCTGCGTGGTTCACGATGAAGCCCGGCGTATCAGAAGCCATCACGCTCGTATGCCCCATTTGCCGCGAAAGCTCCATCATCTTTTGCGAGACGGTAGCGCTGGTTTTGAGCCCAGGAATCACCTCTACCACCTTCATCAATGGCACAGGGTTGAAAAAATGGTAGCCGACGAAACGCTCTGGTTTTGCGAGCGTGGCAGCAATCGCGGTGACTGATAAGGAGGAAGTATTAGTTGCAAGAATGCAACTGCCTGAGACGATATTTTCAAGCTGTTTAAAAAGCGTTTGTTTGACGTCTAGCTTCTCCACCACCGCCTCAATCACAAGATCGCAAATTTTGAATTCTTCTATCGCGGAGCAAGCTTGCACATGCGCCGTATGTTGCGTGAGTTGTTCCTCGGATAGTCTGCCTTTTTCGAGGAGCTTGCTCCAGGTGGCGTGCAGCGATTCGCGCGCTTTCAAAGCGGCATCAGGTGCCATATCAAACAGCAAAATTTGAGCGCCCGCCTGAGCGGCAATCTGGGCAATGCCCCGGCCCATCGCGCCCGTGCCGACGATGCCAATCTTTGGAAATACACAGTTCATGGTAGGTATTATCACTTTTGTCTGTGAGAAAATGCATCAAGTGAATGCTGTTGAGCCGTGATGCGGATTTTCTAACGCGGTGCGAGAGCAAGTAATAAGATTTCTACAACATGATTTTCAAACGTTGGCAAATCATTTTCGGGATTGTGTTGTTTGTCGCAAGCACGATGGCAAGCGCCTTATCGTTCGGCCGCGTTCGAGGCACAGCTTTGCTTGGGCGCACTTTGGATTTGAGCATTCAATCCACCTTGGAAGCACAAGAGAGCGTACCCGATGCCAGCTGCTTAGGCGTTGAAGTTTTTTATGGCGATACCCGCGTTTCGCCTGCTGCGGTGAGCGTGAGTCCTGAGCGCACCAGCGCAGGGGAGCTGAGGATTCGTGTTCGTGCATCGACCGTGGTCGATGAGCCGATCGTGACGCTTTTTGTGCGGTCAAATTGTCCAGGTGCTGTGCTTTCGCGGCGCTATGTATTGTTGGCCGAAGTGCTCTCGGAAACCGAAAACAGCGGTGCTGTTTCCGTCTCTCCTTCTACAGTGCCCACGCCTCCTGCAGGGCAGCTTGCCTCACCTCGCATTGCCTTTGGTGGCGCACAAGATGCTTCATCGAGCGCCAATGCAGCAGCTGCAGGTAACGCGCAAGCGCGCCGCGCTGAGCGTGCAGCCAAACGCCAAGCCGAGCGTGAAGCTCGCCAGCAGCGTCAAACACAAGCCGGTACTGGCTCGCCCACCAAAGATGTGCCATTGGCCAATAGCCAACGCGCTGCGCCACCGGCATCTGTGGTGCGCAAAGCTGTCAAGCAAGAAACGCCTCGCCTGAAGATTGATTTGATGGACTTAAGCCCAGCAGAGCCCAGCCTGCGCAGCTCCACTGAGCTGTCTAGCGCGCCATCGGGTGATGAAGCTGTGCGTAGTCAAGCCCAAGCCTTATGGCGCATGCTCAATGCTTCACCAGAGGATGCTTTACGCGATGCACAGCGCCTTGAAAAACTTGATGCACAAATGCGTGTGGCAATAGAGCAAAGCAAGCGCCAAGGGCAGGATATTGCTGCTTTATCGACTGAATTACAGGCTGCACAAAAAGCACGCTATTTAAATCCGTTCACCTTGTTTTTGGGCCTGTTGACACTAGCCGCTTTGGTTTTCAGCGCATTCCTCTGGCAACGCAATCGCAGTGCAGGCCATGGCAAGCCTTGGTGGGGTGGCAGTGGCGTCAAAACTGAAGTGAAAGACGAACAGCACTTGTGGAGCCATCTGGGTGATGGTGGTGACTCTGCCTTATCGCCTTTACAAAAACGATCGGGTCATGACTTTTCATCCAACGCCAGCTCAGATGACGCTTCCACGATGAATGGTTTAGGTATGGGCGAAGAATCCGCTCGCACGGACTCATTGTCTGAGCGAGTCACCCCCGTATCACAGGGCGCAACTCGCATTACTGCGAAGACGGCCGAGCCCGTAGATTTCAAAGCCAACACCGACAGGTTGAGCTTATCCACTGCAAAAATTCAACCCCTCGGCACGTCTGTGCCTCTAAGTCGCGGCGGTAGCATGGGCAGGGTTGACAATAGCCCTCCACCTTCACTGACTCAACCTACATCAAACCGTGCTGCAAGAAGCAGCTTCGGCCACACCGATTTTGCCGGCAGCGGATTTAACAACACGCGTGTTATCGCTGCTGAAGAGTTATTTGATATTCAAGAGCAGGCGGACTTTTTCTTGTCCTTGGGGCAGCCTGACCAAGCTATCGAGGTTTTGAAAAATCACATCACGGAAAACGTAGAAACCAGTGCACTGGCCTATATGGATTTGTTCGATATTTATCACGGCACAAATCGCTTGGCAGATTACACCGAGCTGCGTGAGCAGTTCAACCATGTTTTCAATGCGCAGGTGCCTGAGTTTGCGAAATATGGTGCGACATCTCGTGGGTTGGAAGATTTTCCGCACGTGCTGGAAAATATCCAATCGGTTTGGAGCAAACCATCCGTTGCACAAGATGTGATTGAGGAATCTATCTTCCGTCATCCAGACCAAAACAATCAAACACTTGATATAGCTGCTTACCGCGAGCTGATGTTGCTCTACGCACTTGCCAAGGAGCTCACACGTCCAGGTGCTGCTTACTCCATGCTGCCTATTTCTATGAAATCGCCAGTGTTGCCAAGCGCTGGTCGATTGAATGCGCCCGACGTCGATTTGGGAGATGGCCTGGTGCTTTCTTCGCCATCAGACGACTTGCTCGCTCTTGATGATCGCACTGTGAGCTTGCCGTACCCATTGATCAAAGGGCATGAGGAAGCCATCAGCGACAACGGTGGCTTAGATTTCGATCTGAGTGATTCAGCAGAATTGAACATCATCAAGATGCCTGATACGCCCAAGAAATTTTGAGATCGCTCGAGAGACGATTAAGCTTTTTACTAAGAAGATCCAGCGCATAGCTTGCACTTGCCCTGAGTACTAAGTGCTTAGCGCTTAGCTAAACTTTGTGCCCACGCGCTCAGCGCAATCGCCATCAGCAAACTTGCCAGCCCTGCCCAATGCAGTTGAGTCATCTGGCCTTGGCTGATCATGAGCCCGCCCACGCCAGAACCAATACCTTGGCCTAAGTAAAGCGCCGAAGTATTGAGCGCCACACTGACACTGGCCATGGC
>JANMFP010000198.1:0-4028 GCA_031378135.1 Variovorax sp.
CCTCGCGGCAGAATCTTGGCAGGTGCAAGAGGTGGTGACTGCCCTGGCGGAAATGGACCAAGGCGAGTTCGCCACGGACGCAGAAGTGAATGCTGTCTTTGCAAAATATGGCGCTTAAATTACGCTGGTCAAAAAGAGCACTTGCCCGACTCGATCACATCGCCGCCTACATTGCTCGCGACAATCCAGCGCGAGCAGAGACTTTCACCAAAGAGCTTCGCAAACGAGTGGAAATTTTGAAGACCCAGCAACTGGGTACGGCATGGCAAGTGTTTGGCACCAAGCAGTATGTGCTTCACCCAAACTATATTGCCATTTACCGAGTCAAAGAAGGTGAAGTGCAGATCATCACGATTTTGCACAGTGCCCAAGAGCGGCAATAAAACCCCCAAGGTATTTGGTTGTCGAAATTTAAGACTGGCGACTTGAGGAAACTCAAGTCGCTATTTTTTGATAGCGTTGCACGCAGGGTTTTTTGCTGGCTATTTGGATATTTTGCTTATTTTTTAATGTTTTAAACATGCGTCGTTGTTCGCCGGCGTTGGCATTTGGTGTGCGATGCGCAGTCTTTGCTTAAGCGAGGTAATGCGCATTTTAAAAAAGTAAATCGTTTGTATTAATACGCGCAGACTCCCACACGGCATGGATACCACCTGTCTGAAACTCCTTTTCGCTTGTCGTAAAAATGACATTTCAAAGACGATTTTGTTAATGAATGGTAAATAATGTACATTCTAACTTTTCGAGGAATGTTCTATGGCGATACAGCGCCGATCCGTCTTGGTAGCAGCCTGCGCTGCAGCGATTACCCCTTGGAGCATCAGCTCTAATGCGCAAATCTCTACTGCGATAGCGATCAATCGCGCCGCAAGATTTCGCGCTTTGTCGCAGCGAATCGCAAAATTGCAAGCGCAAATGTTGCTGGGTGTCATGGCCAGTCCAGCGCGCGAAACCTTGGCTTCTGCGCAGCGATTGATGCAGCTCGGTAGTGAAGAGCTCAGCAAAGCAAATCTAACGGGTCAGGCCGCAGCCCTGTTCACAACCCTAACGCGTTCTGTCGCATCGCTCAATGCAACAGTGACGAGCAATGTGACAAAAGAAAGTCTGGTCACGCTCAATACGCAAGCCAATAAATTGCTGGACGACGCAAATGCGCTGACCACCCATTTGGAAGAGTCATCTAAGCAGGCCAGCGCAAGAATTATCAATTTGGCAGGCCGCCAGCGCATGCTCTCACAGCGCTTGGCCAAAAACTATTTTTTGGCGGCGGCAGGGCTAGAAGCGCCGCTGGTTCGCACACAACTGGGTAGCGATCAAAACGATTTCCGCCAAGCACTGAACACGCTAAACACTTCGCCTGTATCAACCCCCAGCATTCGAAACGAAATCCAACTCTCGCAATCGCAATGGGTATTTTTTGAGTCAGCCCTTGCGCGTAAGCCAGATGCCGAAGCCATGACAACAATTGCCACGGCCAGTGAGCGATTGCTCGAGGTCAACAATAATTTGGTGGTGCTCTACGAAACCGCCCTGAAAGATCTATTGGGCTCAACTTGATGGCAAGACAATCTGTTGTGCAATCGCTTTGTAGCTGATCTGAACAGCGACTTGCGGAAACTCAATTTGCTACATTTTTAATAGCATTGAGCTCAGGTTATATGCCGGCCATCTCCCAAAAAGACTTAAAAATTAGCTGCTCAACGCCTCAAGCAACTCCGTCTCAATCTCAATCTGCTTCTTGTTGTGCTGCAGCTCAGCGCCATCGATGAGGAAGTTGTCTTCTACGCGCTCGCCTAGCGTCATTACCTTGGCGAGTTGCAAGTTGATCTGGTGTTTGGCCAAGATGCGGGCGATGGAGTAGAGGAGGCCGCTGCGGTCGGCGCAGCTGACTGTGAGGAGCCAGCGTTGGGCTTTGTCGTCGGGGGCTAGGCTGACTCGGGGGGCGACGGGGAAGCTTTTGACTCGGCGGGAGACTCTTGATTTGGCGGGGGGTGGCAATTCAGCTTGCGCAGCGAGCGTGCGCGGCAATTCGGATTCGATCATTTGCATCAATTCGCGGTGATGCTCGCCTAGGCTGTTGCTGACCACTTGAAAGGTGTCGAGCGCGTAGCCGTTATTCGCTGTGTGGATACGGGCATCGAGGATGGAGAAGCCTTCGCTATCAAAGAAGCCGCAGATTCGTGCAAACAAATCGCTTTGATCGGGCGTGTAGACCAGCACCTGAATGCCTTCGCCTACGGGGGAGAGGCGGGCGCGAACTATTGCCTCATTTTTAAGGCTTTTTAGCTCAGTAGCCGGCATGGAATCTGGGCTAAGCGCTATTGATTTAGGAGCGGCGGTGGCGATTTTGGTAATCACATGCCGTGAGAGCTGGCGCGCATGCCAAGCGATATCACTCGCATCATGGCGCATGAAGTAACTCACATCAAGCGTGTTCCAGAGCGCTTTTTCTACCTCATGCGGCATGGCATAGAGCGCGAGCTTTTGCAGGGCTTCGGTTTTGCTCGCTTGCACCAGAGCGCTGGCGTCCGGTGCGCGGCCACCCAAAGCACGTAAGGTGAGCTTGTACAAATCTTCGAGCAGCTTGCCTTTCCACGCATTCCACACTTTGGGCGAAGTGCCGCGAATATCGGCCACGGTGAGCAGATACAGCGCGGTGAGGTAGCGCTCGTTGCCTACCTTTTTCGCAAAAGCTTCGATCACATCGGGGTCGCTCAAATCTTGCTTTTGCGCGGTGGAGCTCATCACCAAATGATGCTGCACGAGAAAGGCAATGAGTTGCGCATCTTGCTTTTCAATGCCGTGCTGGCGGCAAAAAGTTTTCACTTCCACTGCGCCTAAATCCGAATGATCGCCGCCTCGGCCTTTGGCAATGTCATGAAACAGCGCGGCGGCATACAAAATCCAAGGTTTATCCCAGCCCGCTGCGAGCTGGCTGCAAAACGGGTATTCATGCGTATGCTCAGCCATGAAGAAGCGCCGCGCATTGCGCAGCACCATCAGGATGTGTTGATCTACCGTGTAAACATGGAAGAGGTCATGCTGCATCTGCCCCACAATTTTGCGAAACACCCACAGATAGCGCCCGAGCACCGAGGTTTGGTTCATCAGGCGCATCGCATGCGTGATGCCTTGGGGCGACTGCAAAATCTTGCGAAACATCTCGCGGTTGGCTGGATCGCTGCGAAAGAGAGCATTCATGATGCCGCGCGCGTTGTAGAGTGCGCGCAGGGTGCGGGCTGACAATCCTTTCATGCCCACTGTGGTTTGATAAACGTGAAATGTTTCTAGGATCGCATGCGGATTGTTTTGATAGAGCTCATCGCTGGTCACTTCAATCATGCCGGCTTTATCAGCGAAATGCTCGTTGATCCAGCGCAGCGGCTGGTTATGTGCAAACAGGCGCTCCTCGATGTTGAGCAGCAAAATTTGCGAAAGCTGTGTGACGGCTTTGGCTGCCCAGTAGTAGCTCTTCATCAGCTTCTCACTGGGTCTGCGTTGATCCTTCGATGAAGCAGGGTGCTCGCCTTGCGCCACATAGCCAAAGCTCTGCGCAACGGCATGTTGCAAATCAAACACCAAGCGATCTTCGCGCCGCCCGGCTGCGATGTGCAATCGCGCACGCACCAGTGAGAGCAGTGCTTCATTGCGTTTGATCTCGCGCACTTCTCGCAAGGTGGCCAGGCCTTTGCGGCCAAGTTCATCCCAGCTTTTACCGAGCCCGGCTGCTTTGGCAAGCCACAAAATCAATTGCAAATCGCGCAGGCCACCGGGGGATTCTTTGCAGTTGGGCTCGAGCGAATATGGCGTGTCTTCGTACTTCGTGTGGCGTTGCTTGGCCTCTAAAGTTTTGGCGGTGAAGAAGGCTTGTGGATTTAAGGCTTTGCAGTAAATCTTGTTGAATTCTTTGTGGAGCTTAGCCGCGCCTGCGACGAGGCGAGATTCGAGCAAACTGGTTTGAATCGTCACATCCCGCTGCGCTTCGCTCAGGCATTCTGCGAGCGTGCGCACGCTGGAGCCAATCTCCA
>JANMFP010000355.1:0-2577 GCA_031378135.1 Variovorax sp.
GCCATGCGGATCATGCCTTGGCCGATGCCGGCGGCGCTGCGCTGCGCATCGGAGAGTTTGCCGTGAGATGTGCTCGCCGGATGCGTGAGCAAGGTTTTGGTGTCGCCGAGGTTGGTGCACAGCGAGAGCACTTGCAGTTGATCGAGCACGTGGAAGGCACGCTCGCGGGCTTGCGCTTCGTTATCAGCCTTCATGTCGAATGAAAGCAATGCGCCGCCGTTATTCGACATTTGCTTCATGGCCAATTCGTGCTGCGGATGGCTGGGTAGGCCGGGGTAATACACGCGCGAGACTTGCGGCTGTTGCTCAAGCCACTGGGCCATCTCCAGCGCTTTGGCACTTTGGGCACGGATGCGAATATCCAGCGTCTCCAAGCCTTTGATGAGCACCCATGCGTTAAACGGCGCAAGGATTAAGCCGCTGTTTTTCATCACAGGCAAGAATTTTTCTTTGACGAGTTTCTCGCTCGCGCAAAGCGCCCCCGCCATCACGCGGCCTTGGCCATCAAGATATTTGGTGCCCGAATGCATGATGATGTCTGCGCCCATGAGCGTGGGGCGCTGCAAAACGGGCGTGGCAAAGCAGTTGTCGACCGCGAGCAATGCACCTACATTGTGGGCAATATCGGCCAGCGCTTGAATGTCACACACATCGGTCAGAGGATTGGTCGGTGTTTCGGCAAACAAAATCTTAGTACTCGGGCGCACAGCGTTTTTCCAAGCTTGCACATCGGTTTGCGGAACGATCGTTGACTCCACCCCAAAGCGGGCAAACTCCGTGCCGATCAACTTGATCGTCGAGCCAAACATGGATTGCGAAAACACCACATGATCGCCCGATTTCAGCAGCGAAAATAGCATCAGCATGATGGATGACATGCCCGATGACGTCGCCATCGCAGCCTCTGTGCCTTCCATGGCAGCGAGGCGCATCTCAAAACTCGTCACAGTGGGGTTGCCCGTGCGGCCATAGGTGTAGCCCTCTTCTTCGCCTAAGAAGCGCTGCGCGGAGGTGTGCGCATCGGGCTGCACATAGCCGCTGGTGAGATACAGGGCTTCAGAGTTTTCGCCATATTGGCTGCGCGGCACAGCGGTGCGTACCGCAAGCGTTTCGGGGTGCAGGCCGGGCGGGAGAGAGTTGGATGATGAACTTTTCATAAGGGGCTTTTGTAGCCAATTTCACGTTGATGGCGGATGCGCAAGATGAGCACATCGTCAGCAACCGGATCAAATAAATAAAGAGCGAGATAACCCGATTTTCCCTGAGAGATGACCAATTCACGCAACGGCGGCATGTAAGGCCGACCGATTTCTGGGCTGATGGTCAAAAATTCAAGCGCCTCGAAGATATTTTGCGCTGCCTTGTAGGCATATTCCGGCATGCTTTGCTGGAGAAAATCCGTTAAACGATCAATGTCTAAGTCAGCTTCTTTGCTGATTGAAAGCGATGTCATGTGCGCTTTCGCATGTTCGCTGTGCGCGAAGGCTTATCAACACCGTTGGCTTGCCAAGTCACCATGTCTGGCTTTTTGACTTTCTCACCGTTCATTTTGGCAAAGTAATACGCCTTGATATCGTCGCCGCGATAGACTTTATTCAGCTTGACGGTTTCTTCGTAAGCGGCTAAAGCACTTTGACGAAAAGCCTGCATCAGAGCGGCCTCGTTCATTGCAGTTTGCAAGGCTTCAATCATCAATGCATGCGCAGTTTTGCCTTCCTGCTTGGCGACGATGGCGATCTGCGCTTTGAGTTCTTCAGGTAGTTTGAGTGAGGTGGTTGAAGTCATGGCTTTGTCTGTCAAAGTTAAGCGGTGTCAATATAGTAACACCATTGAAATCCAGTGACCATTGCCTCGCTCACGCGCCCTTCGCCCTGGGCTGTGATCTCGCAACTACAATCTAGGCATGTTGTACGGCATAGGGTAAGAATCTTTAAGATTTTTAGCCCTTTTTATCGAGCTCGCCGGCGTATTATTTACTCGGACAGCTATCAAATTCATAGTAAGGAAATCTCTCATGAGCATGACAACCACGGCCTCTGGCCTGCAATACCTCGACACTGAGATCGGCACAGGCGCTACTGCAGCCACCGGCCAAGAGGTGAGCGTGCATTACACGGGCTGGCTGTTTAACAACGGCGAGCAAGGCGCTAAGTTCGATTCGAGTAAAGATCGCATGCAGGCTTTTGAATTCGATTTGGGCGCAGGCATGGTGATCAAAGGCTGGGATGAAGGCGTGGCGGGCATGAAAGTGGGCGGCAAGCGCACGCTGATTATTCCGGCGGAGCTCGGCTATGGCGCGCGCGGCGCAGGTGGCGTGATTCCGCCCAACGCGACTTTGAAATTTGATGTGGAATTGCTGGGCGTTCGCTGAGTCTGACTTCTAGATTTTCTCGGCTCTCGATGGAGCTGAGCATCGCTTTGCATGAAACCTTTTCTCCGCACAAAATTAGAGACGATCCAAGAGCGCTTGCTTGATTTGGAAAGCTTGCTTGCGAAGCCCGACATCATGGCTGACATGAAAGCGTATCAAGCGCTTTCGCAGGAGCACCGCCAAGTCACGCCGGCTGCTGGCCGATT
>JANMFP010000378.1:0-3396 GCA_031378135.1 Variovorax sp.
CCCAAAGCTGGGGAACCAGCCCAGCCACACAGCGAAAATCAAAATCAGAGCAATGCCGATCAAGAAAGTCGGCAGCGACACGCCCAAGAGTGAGATCGTCATGAACACTTGGCTCAAGAACGAGCCACGCCGCAGCGCTGCATAAACACCCATCGGAATGCCAACCATCAGTGCAATGCCCGCAGCCACCAGCGCCAATTCAAATGTTGCAGGAAAGCGCTCAGCCAAAAGGCGCGAGACTTTCGCGCCTTGCCGAAGCGAGAGACCAAACTCGCCCTGCACCGCATTGCCCAAAAAGCTGCCGAACTGCACGATAAAAGACTTATCCAGCCCCAAATCAGCGCGCAGCTCGCGAATCTGCTCAGGTGTGGCATCTTGGCCCAGCAAGAAGACGACCGGATCGCCCACGTACTGAAACAGCATAAATGCAATGAACGCCACCGTGATCATCACGAGAGCGGCTTGAATAAGGCGTTGGAGGATGAAGGCAAACATTAATAAGCAAACGTTGATGTGTTTCTAGCGATCCAGTGATGCTATCAGAGCAATAATCGCGCCGAGATGGGGTTTACGGCAGTTTGTCTTCTACACGACTTATTGAGATCAGCGTGTAAACACAATGGTTCAAACGTTACGCACACCCGATTCCACATGCCCCGCCGGCACATGATCAGCCGCAGATTGCACATGGCCGGTTTGATCGTCGAAAAAGAAGTCGGGCTCGAATTCTTTGAGAAACTCGCCTTTTTCTAAACCGCCAAGAAACATCGCCTCATCCACCGTGATATTCCACGCCATGAGCGTGCGGATCGCGCGTTCGTGCGCGGGGGCGCTGCGGGCTGTGACGAGCGCGGTGCGGATTCGGATATTTGCTGTGCCTTCGGATTGCAGGCGGTGCAGGGCTTCGAGCAACGGCTTAAATGGACCGGGTGGCAAAGGCTGATCGGCTTTCTTCACTTCGTTTTTGATGAATTTATCTAGGCCGCCTTTGGCGTACACCCGCTCAGCCTCGTCGCTGAACAACACGGCATCGCCATCGAATGCGATGCGCACTTCGTGCGGGTGCAGATCGCTGGCTTTCATGGAGCGGGTGGCCACCGTTGCAGCGGGAAAGCCGTTGGATAAAGCGGAGCGCACATCTTCGCTTTTGGCCGACAGAAACAAATTGGCTTTAAGAGGGCGCAGGTAGCGCCAAGGCGGCTCGCCTCGCGTGAAGGTGCAGCGCACGATGGGCAGCTTGTAGTGCTCGGCGCTTTTCATCACGCGCAGGCCGCTCACGGGATCGTTGCGCGAGAGGATAACCACTTCCACTCTTTGCTCCGCCTCGGTATTGAAGGCCAGCAGTTTTTTAACCAATGAGAACGCCACGCCAGGCTTGGCGGGCTGGTCAATCCGCGCCATCTGCATGGCCATATAAGCTTTGTCAGCAGATTCTTCAAACACGCTGTTTTCTTCTTCCAAATCAAACAGAGCCCGCGAAGAAATCGCGACAACGAGTTTGCCTTGGAGAGAAGCAGCCATGCGATGGATCCAGTTATTTCACGAGCTGATTGAGCTGAATGATCGGCATGAGCACAGCCAACACGATCAGCAAGACGATCACGCCCATCGCCACAATCAACAGCGGCTCCAAAATAGTCGCCAGTGCAATCGCGCGGCGCTGCACTTCACCAGAGATTTGCTTGGCTGCGCGCTGCAGCATCTCGGGCAGTTTGCCCGTTTGCTCGCCGAGGCGCGCAAACATCGCGATCAGGCCAGGGAAATTTTTCTTCTGCCCCATCGCACTTGCCAAAGGCGCACCTTCACGCACCAAGGTGAGCGCATCCAGCGCATCAGCGCGCATCGCGCGGTTGTGCAAGGTCTCGGCAGCAGCTTGTAGCGCCTTCAAAATAGGCACGCCAGCGCCTGCCAGCATGCCCAAGGTAGAGGCAAAACGAGCCGCATTGAAGCCTTTTGCAAGCTTGCCCACCACGGGTATGCGCAGCCATGCCGCATCCATTTTTAAGCGAAAAACCTCTATCGTCCGCATATAAATTGCGCCGCCGGCTATTAAAATAATAGCGATCAACATCCAAATGCCATAGTTGCGTACAAAGCTAGAAATGGCCAACATGATCGTGGTGAGCAGGGGCAGTGCCTTCTTGCTGCCCGCAAACACACCTGCCACTTGCGGCACCACATAGGTCACCAAAAACACCACGATGATGATGGCCACGAGCGTGACGATGGCAGGATACAGCGATGCGCCAATCAGCTTAGCCTTGAGCGCTTGGCTTTCTTCCAAATCATCGGCCAACTTTTCGAGCACCGTATCGAGATGGCCTGACGCCTCACCAGCACTGACCACAGCACGATAAATGTCGCTGAACTCGCGCGGATGTTGACTGAGCGCTTTCGCAAAGCTGGAGCCAGCATTGACCTCGGCCCGCAGCGCCGCCACGATGTTGCGCTGCCTATCGTCTTCAGCTTCTTCTGCCAAAGCCGTGAGCGCGCGCTCAAGCGGCAAGCTGGCTGACAGCAGCCCAGAGAGCTGCCGCGTCCACACCGCGAGCAAGGTGCTGGAGAACACACGCCCGCCCCAGAGATTGATTTGCTTCCAATCTTTATTGTCGCCCGCACCTTGCCCCATCACCGCATCCACAGCCATGGGAATCAGCGCCTGCGCGCGCAGCATCGCCCGCGCAGATTTCACAGTGTCGGCTTCAATCACGCCTTTGCGCGAAGTGCCTTGCGCGTCAAGCGCTTCAAATTGGTAGGCGGGCATAGGCTAAAACTTCATCGCTTCAATCACGTGTCACGCGCACCACTTCTTCAAGGCTGGTGATGCCGCGCTGCACCAACTGCTGCCCATCATCTCGCATGAGCTGCATGCCACCAGACAGCGCCGCGCTGCGCACATCCGCCTCAGCCGCTTTGTTGTGAATCAAGGCGCGCATGCTGTCGTCAACTTGCAGCAGCTCAAAGATGCCTGTGCGGCCTTGGTAACCTGTGTGGCCGCAGGCGTCGCAGCCTTTGCCGTTGCAGGCGTTGCAATAACGGCGCACGAGGCGTTGCGCGAGCACGCCGAGCAAGGAAGAAGACAAAAGAAAAGGCTCTACGCCCATATCCGTCAAACGCGTGACGGCGCTGCTGGCGTCGTTTGTGTGCAAGGTGGCGAGCACCAAATGGCCGGTGAGCGAAGCTTGAATCGCGATCTGCGCGGTTTCAAAATCGCGGATCTCACCGATCATGATCACATCTGGGTCTTGCCGCAGAATCGCGCGCAGAGCTTTGGCGAATGTGAGATCAATCTTCGCATTCACCTGCGTTTGGCCCACACCCGAGAGCTCATATTCAATCGGGTCTTCTACCGTCATGATGTTGGTGCTGCCTGCATCAAGCTTTGAAAGCGCAGCG
>JANMFP010000386.1:0-2869 GCA_031378135.1 Variovorax sp.
TTGCACAAGCTCATGCCGCACAAGCAGCCGCCCGATATGAGTAAATATGTGCTCTCACCGATGCCGGGTTTGCTGGTGGATGTGAGCGTGCAGCTCGGGCAGAAAGTGCAAGCCGGTGAAAGAGTCGCTGTGATTGAGGCAATGAAGATGGAAAATGTGTTGTTTGCTGCGGCTGATGGCGTGGTGGGCAAAGTGTTGGCTGCTAAAGGCGAATCGCTCACGGTGGATCAGCAGATCATTGAATTCGTTTGAACTGCAAACTGGAGCGCGTATGAATCAAGAAACTTTTGAAGCCGCTCTTGCCGCGCAAGGCTATGCGCCTGCCGTGTTGGTGCAAAAGCCTGTGGGCTACGAGATGGGAGAGCATCAGCATCCGTTTGATGCGTTTGCGTTGATCACCGAGGGCGAGATCGTGATTGAAGTGGCGGGTGTGTCAAAGACTTATTCAGCGGGCAGCAGCTTTCAACTTGCCGCGCATACGCCGCATAAAGAAAGTGCTTTGCAGCATGGTGTGAGCTATCTGGCGGGCCGCAGAATGATTCCAGCAAGCGAGGGCGCATGAATCCCCATGCTGTGCTGATCGTGGTGGATGTGCAAAACGGCTTCATGCCTGGCGGCGGCTTGCCTGTGGCGCGTGGTGATGAAGTCGTGCCAGTCATCAATACATTGTCGAAGCAGTTTGCCAACGTCGTACTCACGCAAGATTGGCATCCTGCGGGGCATGCTTCGTTTGCCAGCAGCCATGTGGGCAAGCAGCCGTATGAAGTGATGAGAATGTCTTATGGCGATCAGGTGCTTTGGCCCGATCATTGTGTGCAAGGCACGCGGGATGCCGCGTTGCACAAAGACCTGAATATTCCTCATGCTCAGCTCATCATCCGCAAAGGCTTCCATGCTGGTGTAGACAGTTATTCGGCTTTTCAAGAAGCAGACCGTGAGACTTCTACAGGCTTGGCGGCTTATTTGAAAGCGCGAGGCCTGAAGGAAGTGCATGTCTGCGGCCTCGCCACAGATTTTTGCGTCGCGTGGACTGCGCTGGATGCGCGCGTTGCGGGCTTTGATGTGACAGTGCATGAAGCGGCATGTCGCGCGATTGATTTAAATGGTTCGCTTGCGGCGGCTTGGGCGCAGATGCTCGAAGCGGGTGTGAAACGTGCTTGAGGCGCGAGTTGAGAGTCATCGGGCATGTTTTATAGGCATTTCTGGCAGTTAGCCGGCACAGAACTTGCGCAACGTGCTATCAAATAAAGAGCATTTATGAAGCGCAGACATGTGATTCCCGCCACCGTGATTGCTGCTGGCTCTGCCATGCAAGCCGCAAAAGTCTGTGCGCAAACTCAAAATGCGGCAGCAATTGCGCAGCAAAATAAAAGCACGTGGCGCTTAAGTGTCGGCTCCTGCGCGAATCAAAAATTGCCACAACCTATTTGGCAAACCATCCTCGCAGATCGCCCTGATTTTCATATCTTTGGCGGCGACAACGTGTATGCCAGCGATCAACCTTGGTCGCTCGCGCAATTACAAGCGGCTTATGCGCTGGCCGCTAAGCAAGAGGGCATGGCGCAACTCATGCGTAGCGTGCCTTTTATGGCGATGTGGGACGATCATGATTACGGCGCAAACGATGGCGGCGCGGAGTTTGCGCACAAGCAAGCCTCCAAGCAAGCGCTGCTCTATTTTTTCAACATCCCGCCTGCGCACATCACCCGCACACGAGATGCTTTGTACGATGCGCAAATCATTGGCTCTGGAGACAGGCGCGTTCAAATCATCGTGCTCGACACGCGCTGGCATCGCTCGCCGCTCTCTCGCCCTCTGATACCCGGCTTGCCCGGCCAAGAGCGCTATATTCCCGATGCTTCGCCCGAGAAAACCATGCTTGGCTTGACGCAATGGCAATGGCTCGAAGAGCAATTGCTGCAACCCGCGCAGATTCGCCTCATCTACAGCGGCATTCAAGTGCTCGCGCAAGGCCATGGTTGGGAGCGCTGGGGCAACCTGCCGCGTGAGCGAGATCGCCTGGTTGATTTGATCACTCGCACCAAAGCGAAAGGCGTTGTGCTGCTTTCAGGTGACAGACACATCGGCGCGTTTTATCGTGAGCCGATTGCGGCGCCTTACCCGCTGTGGGAAATGACATCGAGTGGCCTGACGCACGCCTGGAGCATGGCCAGCGAGAGCGGTCCGAATCGCGTGGGCGATCTTGTTCGCGTGAACCACTACGGCACAGTCGATGTGAATTGGGCGAGCAAAGAAATTACTCTTGCCTTGAAAGACACGCAGGGCCACATTGTGCAAAGCCAAACCATTCCCTTCAAAGAACTTCAGATATGACAACAACCCAGCGCCCCTTCAAAATCCTCGGCATCCAACAAATCGCCATCGGCTGCACCGATAAAAAGCGCCTGCAAAAACTCTGGGTCGACATGCTCGGCTTATCTGTCAAATCCACCTTTGTGAGCGAACGAGAAAACGTTGATGAAGACATTTGCGCTATCGGCTCAGGCGTGCATGCGGTCGAGGTTGATCTTATGCAGCCGCTAGATATCGACAAAAAACCCGCCGTCCACACCACGCCGCTCAATCACGTTGGCCTATGGGTTGATGATCTGCCCGTTGCCGTGGAATGGCTCACAAAGCAAGGCGTCCGCTTCGCCCCCGGCGGCATCCGCAAAGGCGCAGCGGGCTACGACATCACGTTTGTGCATCCAAAATCAAACGACGAATTCCCAATTGCAGGCGAGGGCGTGTTGATTGAGTTGGTGCAAGCGCCGGCGGATGTGATTGCGGCGCTGGGTTGAGCGGATTCAACCCACCCAGTTTTCTGTTTGCAAAGCGGGTACTTTGCTGAACTCGCTCAAATTATTCG
>JANMFP010000399.1:0-3984 GCA_031378135.1 Variovorax sp.
GTGCTGGTGATCGAGTCTGGAGAGATTGAGCTGCCTACCAAAGTGCGCGGCATGAAGAGCATTGGCTTGCCGCCCAACGTGATATATGCCTGCCTGGCTGAGACCATTGTTCTCGCGCTCGAAGGCCGCTTTGAAGTCTTCACTGTGGGCCGCGATACGGAATGGGACAAAGTGAAGGAAATTTACAAGCTCGGCATCAAAAATGGCATGAAGCTCTCGGCCATTTCCGGTGTGAATGGCGCATTCACCGATGAAGACATTGCCAAAGTGGTTGCTCTTGCGAAGAAAGCTCGCCTCAAATGGAAGGGCGTTGCTGCTGCCCCAGCAGCAGCTCCTGTCGCGGCAAAGAAAGCTG
The DNA here is from genome assembly GCA_031378135.1 of Variovorax sp. Lineage (GTDB taxonomy): Bacteria > Pseudomonadota > Gammaproteobacteria > Burkholderiales > Burkholderiaceae_C > JANMDU01. The sequence goes on from JANMFP010000399.1 coordinate 356, forward strand.
CGGCAAAAAAATCATCCTCGTCAAAATCAGCACCGAAGTCAACAACCAAGGCTGAACCAGCCGCTAAGAAAGTTTCGGTTAAAAAACCTGCTGCAAAGAAAGTCGCACTCACGAGGGTTGCAGCCAAGAAAACTGCAAAGTAGATTTCACCGACGAGTAGCTATGTTTTTCATAGCTGCTAGCCCAGCAAATACACCGGCTAAAAAGGTTTTTGCCTTATTTTTCGCCCAAAAATGAGGCCTCGCCTTCCCAAGGCAGCATCAAAGTGATCATGCTGAGCTTGGCAAATTCTGGCGCGAATTCGTCGATGATGTCTTGCGGGTTAGGGCACAGGCCAGCATCGGTGATAAGACCAAATTGCACGCCGCCGCCGTAACTCAAAATGCTCACACCCATGCCAACATCGCCCGACTGCGGCACCCAAAACATGATCTCTTCAATCGTTGATCCAAGGAAGGTGTGCTTGTCTTTCGGGCCAGGCACATTGGTCATCACCGCTGTGGTTTTCTTCGCGTAAAGATTGAGCATGGCGTCTTGCACGGGCTTGAGCATCATGCCCGCCACAGCAAGCAAACTGAAAGCAAGCAAGGGCTGATAGCTGCTTTTCAGCTCATTCATGCGCCTCTGCACTTCAAACACGCGATCAATCGGGTTATCAATACCAATCGGCAGCACCAGCGCTGCCAAGCCAAAGCGATTTCCGAGTTTGTAAGCCTGCTCAATAGGGCGCAAATTCACTGGCACCATCGCGCGAATTTCTTTACCTTCAACCTCATCGCCTTGGTTCTTCAAATACTCACCAATCGCGCCCGCCACGCAAGACAGCAGCACATCATTGATCGAACAGCCCAGCGCCTTGCCCACGGCTTTCACATCTTCCAGGGGAATGGGTGCACACCAAGCCACTTGCTTGGTGCGCCCCGGTTTGCCTTTGAGCCGCGTTGGCGAATCATTGGGCATGAGCGCCATCGCACCCAAATCTTTCATGATCTTCGCCCCGAGGCGCGCCATATCGAGGCTGCCTGCCAAGCCCTTTTGCGGGTCAGACAGCATATCCATCGTACGCGCAGCGCTCACGCCAGCCAGATCAATGGCTCTGGAGGCTTGCGCTGTGAGAGGCTTGATCAAATGCTGTGTGATCCAGTCTTGGGTCGTCTCTTGCGCCGTACCTTCCATGGGCTTTTTCTTGCGCTCGGGGGGCTCTGAGCCGCCATCAAGGATCGACATCGTGACCGATATCAACGCAATGCCATCGGCGATGCAGTGGTGAATGCGCGCAATCAGCGCAGAGCCCACGCCACCTTCGGGTAGCGAATAGTTTTCAATCACATGAAATTGCCACAGCGGCCGATTGCGATCCAGCGGCATCATCGTGAGCTCAGCAACGCGATCTTGAAAAGCTTGCTGCGCGGTTTGGCCTGGGCCGATATGCAGCGTCTCGCCCACCACATGCTTTTCAATATCGAATTTACTATCATTCACCCAGGTTGCGCCAGCGGCATCTTCCACGACGCGTTGCTTAAAGCGCCGGTATTTGAGCAGCTTTTCTTTCACACGCTCGCGCATGGCGTCTAACTTGATGCTCGGGCGCATCACCCACACGCCCACAATCATCATCAAATTTTCGGGCGTATCCATGCGCAGCCAAGCCGTATCAACTTTGCTCATGCGCTCGCCTGTGATGCCCAGCGTGCCGCCTACAGCGTTTTGCACTTCCTTGCCCACTTTGGCCGCCGCTTTGCCAGCTACAGCGGCCGTTTGCCCGGCATCGGCCGCTTGCCGCGCAACGATTTCAGCAAAATCCTGCGCAAGCAATTCAGCTTCTTGCATGATGAAACGGGTGACCATGAATGCGCTCTCCAAGGAAGGACTAACAGTGGACTAATCGTTCACCGTGTGATGATGTTTTCCCTGTATTGTGGCCTGATTGGCTAGGCTAAGATAGAAAGCGCTAACCCTTACTGTTTGATAGACTCAATCCACTTCAACGGAGAACAACATGGCCACCAGCCTCAAAGCAAAATTCGACAAAGCCGCCGCAGATTCTAAAAACCTCTCCGACCGCCCCGACAACGCTACCCTGCTCAAAATCTATTCGCTCTACAAGCAAGGTAGCGTCGGCGACAACGAAGAGAAAAAACCCGGCTTCACCGACATGGTTGGCCGGGCCAAATGGGATGCTTGGGACAAGCTCAAAGGCACAGATCCTAAAGATGCGATGCAGCAATATATCGATTTGATTGAATCACTGAAATAAGCAAGCCTCAACACAACAACAAAAAGGCGGATGAATCACCCGCCTTTTTTGCATGGTGCAGGCGTTTAGCTGATGCCAACGCGATCCAAGTTCATCACCTTCGTCCAAGCTGCAGTGAAATCGCGCACGAACTTTGCTGAGTTGTCGTTTTGCGCATAGACCTCGGCAATCGCTCGCAATTGTGAGTTCGAGCCAAAGGCCAAGTCCACGCGGGAAGCCGTCCATTTCAAAGCGCCTGTCTTGCGGTCACGCCCTTCGAAGGCGCTATCACCCACGGGTTTCCAAGCGGTAGACATATCGACCAAGTTCACAAAGAAGTCAGTGGTGAGCTGGCCAACGCGTTGCGTGAATACACCCGCTTTAGAGCCTGCGTGGTTTGCGCCAAGCACGCGCAGGCCACCAATGAGCGCCGTCATTTGCGGAGCGCTCAAGGTGAGCAATTGCGCTTTGTCGAGCAACATTTCCTCAGGCGAGGTGATGTAGGCTTTTTTGCGGTAATTGCGAAAGCCATCGGCCACGGGCTCGAGCACGGCAAATGATTCAACATCGGTTTGCTCTGCAGTCGCATCCGCCCTGCCGGGTGTGAACGGCACATCAATATTTTGCCCAGCAGCAAGCGCCGCGGCTTCTACCGCTGCATTGCCCGCGAGCACGATCAAATCTGCGAGCGAGATTTGCTTTGCGCTACTCTTATTGAACTCAGCTTGAATCGCTTCAAGCGCCTTGAGCACTTTGGCCAATTGCGCAGGCTGATTGGCTTCCCAGTCTTTTTGTGGCGCAAGCCGTATGCGCGCACCATTCGCGCCGCCACGGCGATCTGAGCCACGATAAGTGGAGGCCGATGCCCAAGCGGTCGAGACTAGCTCGCTGATCGACAGACCGCTGGCCATGATCTTGGCTTTGAGCGCCTTGGCATCTGCCGGTTCAATCAATGGATGCTTCACTGGTGGTATCGGATCTTGCCAAATCAAATCCTCGGCCGGCACTTCAGGGCCGAGATACAAGGCTTTCGGGCCCATATCACGGTGCGTGAGCTTGAACCAAGCACGTGCATAGGCGTCGGCAAATTCATCGGGGTTGGCATAAAAGTGGCGCGAGATTTTTTCGTAGGCAGGATCCATACGCAGCGAGAGATCAGCCGTTGTCATGTGCGGCGGATGCTTTTTGCTCGGATCGTGCGCATCCACAATCATGTCTTCTGCATCCACGTTTTGCGCTTGCCACTGGATCGCTCCAGCCGGGCTCTTGACCTGCTTCCATTCGTATTTGAAGAGCACTTTGAAGTAACCATATCCCACTTGGTTGGGTTGGGTTTCCACGCGCCTTCAAAGCCGCTGGTGGTCATGTCACCGCCTTTGCCTGTGCCGTATTG
>JANMFP010000200.1:0-2651 GCA_031378135.1 Variovorax sp.
GAAGGCGGCTACAAAGCCTTTCGCGCCGCTGTGGTGCAAGATATCGCGCGGCTTGCCACTCAGTTCAATTACCGCATCATCTGCGGGCCGACCGGCAGTGGCAAAACGCGGCTCTTGCAAGCGCTGGGCAAAAACGGCGCACAAATTCTCGATTTAGAAGCGCTTGCTGAACACCGCAGCTCCGTGCTCGGCCTCATCCCCGGCCAGCCGCAGCCCAGCCAAAAGCAGTTCGACATGCGCATCTGGCATGCCTTGAAGCAGCTCGATGCAAGCCGCACCGTGTGGGCAGAAAGCGAAAGCAAAAAAGTGGGCAACGTGAGCATCCCGGGCGAGCTGATGGATGCGATGCGTGGCAGCCCTTGCGCAAGAGTTGAGCTGCCTGTGGATGAGCGCGTGAAGCTGCTGACGGAAGACTACGAATTTTTCGTGAAAGATCCGAAGTTTTTCAGCGAGCGCCTGGATGTGCTCCGCGATCTGCGCGGGCATGAGGTGATTGACCGCTGGCAAACTCACATCCAAGCCGGTGATGTCGCTACCGTCGTGCGAGAGTTGCTAGAGATTCACTACGACCCTGGCTACCTCAGCTCCACAAGGCGCAATTTCAAGCAATTCGATGCTTCATATTTGATAGCACTCAACGCATATTCTATGCCGGCCAACCCCGATTTTTACTTAAAAATCAGGCAAGAATGTGAAGTTTGAAAGGCCAAGCCATGCACAACACCCTGACGCGTCTCGCAGTTGGCTTTTGCATGTTGCTGGGTCTGCTCGCGGCCTATCTGCTGCTCTGGCCCGTTCCCGCACAACCAGTGGCGTGGCCCAAGCCTTTTCCTGCGCCTTATGTGGGCGATCATGCGGTGAACACCAAACTGGCTAATTTGCAAAGCATTGCCACGGGCATTGAAACAGGCCCTGAGCATTTGGCGATTGGGCTTGATGGCAAGCTCTATGCGGCCATGGCCAGCGGCAATATTTTGCGCATGCAACCCGATGGCAGTGCGCAAGAAGTGTTTGTCAACACGCAAGGCCGCGTGCTCGGCTTTGATTTTGATGCGCAAGGCAATTTGATTGCGGCTGATGCGATGCGTGGCCTGCTCTCCATTTCGCCAGTCGGCAGCATCACCGTGCTGGCCAGCGAGGTCAAAGGCGATCCGATTCGGTATGCCGATGCAGTAGTCGTGGCCAAGAGCGGCAAAATCTATTTGAGCGATGCTTCCACCCGCTTTGCCCCCAAAGACGTGGGCGGCACGTTTGAAGCCAGCGTGCTCGACATCATCGAGCAATCCTCCACCGGCCGCATCATTGAATACGACCCCGCTACAAAAGCCACTCTTATAGTGGCCAAAGGTTTGAGCTTTGCCAATGGCGTGGCGCTGTCGCAGAATGAGCGGCACATCTTCGTCGCCGAAACAGGCAAATACCGCATTTGGCGCATCGACGTCAACGCGGTGGATTTAGACGTGCGCCAAACCAGCGGACTCAGCGGGGCGACCCACATCGTGCTGCCCAACCTGCCCGGCTACCCCGATAACCTCATGCGCGGCCTGCCCACGACGGATGGCAAACCCAAGCTCTGGGTCGGTCTTGCCAAACCACGCAGCCCTATCGTGGACGGCATGGCAGAAAAACCCTTGCTACGCTCAATCACATTGCGCCTCCCACGCTTCCTCTGGCCCATCCCTCCGCGCTACGGCCACGTCATCGCCTTCACAGAAGACGGCACGATCGTGCAAGATTTACAAGACCCGAGTGGCACGTATCCTGAGACGACTTCTGTTTTGGAAACCAAAGAGCGGCTATACATCCAGAGCTTGCATGCGAAGCATATTGGGTGGATGAAACGGCCTTAGCTCGGATTGCACTGATGTTTATTTCAATGTACAATTAAATCATGTTTACTGTCATTGAAACACCCATCTATCAGTCGATGGCAGCCGATATTTGGACGCAAACCGAGCGTGAAGATTTTGCGGTTTACATCAGCGAGCATCCTCTTGTCGGTGATGTGATTCCACAGACTGGCGGTCTGCGAAAACTGCGCTGGGCGCGGCAAGGCATGGGCAAACGCGGCGGTGCAAGGGTGATTTACTACACGCGCCTGCCGCAAGGCGAGATCGTGCTGGTGGCGGTTTATGTCAAGGCCAAGTTCGATAACTTGCCCGCTCAAGTTCTCAAATCATGGAAGGAAGCCTACGATGAGCAAAGCTAAAACCATTCAGATGGACGAAGAAACAGCCGCGTTTGCCGAAAGCGTGCGGCAGAGCCTGTTGCAAGCCAAACAAGGCAAGGCTGCTCGCGTTTACAAGCCAAGTGATTTGCAAGCCATCAAAGCCAAGCGCGGCCGCCCCGCTGGCAGCACTCAATCTCAAGTGAAAAAGCCCACAACGCTAAGGCTTGATGAAGAAATCTTGGAGCGCTGGCGCTCGTCGGGCAAAGGCTGGCAGACGCGCGCTGCTACCTTGCTCGCGCAGCATGCGCCTTCGTGATAGAGTGAACCTCAACATGATGACTCGTCTTCTGTTTCTCTTTGCTTCCGCATTACTGTCTTTTGCGTGCTTTGCTCAAGCTAGTGATATCAATGAACGTTTCACCGATAAATCTGGACGGGTTTTTGTTGCTGACGTAGCGCAACATACTCAGGCTAAACTGAG
>JANMFP010000241.1:0-9038 GCA_031378135.1 Variovorax sp.
CCTTGGTATTTGCCGCCGCGGTCTTTGTAGCTGATCTCGCACACGTCATCCGCATCGCTTTCAAAGAACAGGACTTGTGCGCAGCCTTCGCCAGCGTAGATTTTGGCGGGTAATGGCGTGGTGTTTGAAAATTCTAGGGTCACGTAGCCTTCCCATTCGGGCTCGAAGGGGGTGACGTTGACGATGATGCCGCATCGGGCATACGTACTTTTGCCCAAGCAGATGGTGAGCACGTTGCGGGGGATGCGGAAGTATTCCATCGTGCGCGCGAGCGCGAAGCTGTTGGGCGGGATGATGCAGCTGTCGCCGTGGAAATCGACGAAGCTTTTTTCATCGAAGTTTTTCGGGTCAACGACGGTGCTGTGGATGTTGGTGAAGACTTTGAATTCGGGGGCGCAGCGGATGTCGTAGCCGTAGCTGCTGGTGCCGTAGCTGATGAGCTTTTTGGCTTGGCCATTTTCCTCGCGGCTGCGCACTTGGCCGGGCTCGAAAGGAGAAATCATGCCGTGCTCTAGTGCCATGCGGCGGATCCATTTGTCTGATTTGATGCTCATGTTGCAATTCTAAGAGTTTGTGGGGTGAGGCTAGACGATGTAGCTGATGAATGAAAACAGCAAGCTGAGCACGATGGTGGAGCCCAGCGGAATGTTGATGTCGCGCCCGCGCATTTTGAAATTGAAATCACCAGGGAGTTTGCCAAAGCCGAAGCGGCGCAGGAAAGGGGCGAGCCAGCTGATCAGGAAGAGGGCGAGAAAGGTGATGAGGAGCCAGCGCATGTGTTTGTTGCTTGCAGCTTATTTTTTACAGCGTATGGCTGCGGTCGCCTTCTTTGAAACCGATCAGTTCCAAATCAACACCTTTGCCGACACACAGTACTTTGAACAGCTCGCCCATCTCGTGTTCGTTAATCAATTTGGCCACCGCTGCTCGCGGAATCTGTGCGAGCTGCTCTGCTTTTGAGAGCAAACCGCAATTGAGCAAGAAGCGGCCTTGCGTGGTGTAGCCCAATACGTCGAGGCCAGCATTCTGCGCGGCAAGCGCTGCCCCAGTGAAATTCACATGGGCTGTGATATCACGCAAACCCACTTCGCTCAAAGGATCGGTGCCGCTTTTGTGGTGCTGATGCGTCATCACGGTGCCCATGTGGCGCTGCTGGTGGTAATACTCAGCTTCAGGAAAGCCATAGTCGATGAACAGTGCTGCGCCAAGTTGGAGGCTGTCGGCCAGGGAGCGAATGAATGCTTCTTGCTGGGGGTGAATTTCGGTGAGGTAATCGTGTTCACCGGCAATATCGAGCGTTGGACGGAGTGTTGTAGGGCGGTCTTGCCATGTGAAATGACCCTGTTCAAGAGCAATACCGCGTTCGTGCCAAGCGCAGTGTTCGTGCCAAACGCTGCGCTTGCGAACGAGTAATTTCACCGGCATGGCATCGAGCACTTCATTGCCAATCACCACACCATTCATCTGCTCTGGTAAAGCATCGAGCCATTGAACTTGATGGCCTAAGTGCTTTAAGCGCTCCTGCTGACGCGCACGCAGCTCGGATGAGATTTCAATGATGAAATAGCGCTCTAGCCGGCAAGAAATGCGCTCAAGATGCTCACATATTTGTAGCGCAAGGATGCCGCTGCCAGCACCGAATTCGTAGATCGAATCCGTATCAGTGGCTCGCAAAAACTGCGCGGCTTGGCTTCCCAAACATTGCCCAAACAGTGGCGAGAGCTCAGGCGCGGTGATGAAATCGCTGCCTGCTTGATCACCTAACTTGGGCAATCCGTTGGTGTAATAGCCCAAGCCCGGCGTGTACAACGCCGCTTGCATGAAAGCATCAAACGGCAGCCAGCCGCCGCTTTGCTCAATGAGCGAAGCGATATGCGCCTGCAGCGCCTCAGATACACTTGAAGTTGTTGAATTCACTGGATAGATTGTCTCGCATTCATGACCCCTTCAGAATCTCAAGAATCTCGCGTTGTGTTAATTACAGGTGCGGCCAAGCGCTTGGGGCGAGAAATTGCCTTGGCTTGTGCACGCTTTGGTTGGCGTGTGGCGGTGCATTATCGCGGCTCAGAAGCCGATGCTATTGAAACAGTAGCGCTCTGCGCAGTTAATACGCCGGCTGATCGACAAAATAAGGACCAAAAGCAGGCTCAGCTTCATCAAAAATTCCAAGCGGATTTGGCGGATGAAGCTGCAACGCGCGGTTTGGCAGCGCAGGTGATCCAAAGCATGGGACGGCTGGATGCGGTGGTCAACAGCGCGGCACTGTTCGAGCACGATGCGCCTGAGAGCTTTAGTTATGCAGCGATGCAAAAGCATTTGGCGAGCAACACGGGCGCTGCGATTTTGCTGGCGCAAGCCTTGCATGCGCATGTGAAGACAACCAGTCTCCAAGGCGTTGTGGTCAACATGCTCGATCAAAAATTGTGGAATCAAAACCCAGATTTCTTGAGCTACACGCTCTCCAAGGCCGCGCTAGAGGCTGCGAACACGATGCTGGCGATTGGCCTTGCACCACAGTTGCGCGTGGTAGGCATCGCGCCTGGCTTGACGCTCACCTCCCACATGCTCGCTGATGAAAAATTCCAAGCGCTGCACAAGCTTTCCCCGCTGGGCAGAAGCTCGACGCCTGAGGATGTGTGCGCTGCCGTGTTGTTTGCCTTGAATAATTCTTCCATCACTGGCACAACGCTCTTGGTCGATGGTGGCCAGCACCTGATGAAATTTGAACGCGATTTTTCGCTGATGTAAAAAATGCTAATCACGAACAGCCCGCGCGGCACACAAATCCTCAACCTGACCGGCCTGCGCTTTGATGCGAACTTAGGCATTCTTGAGAGCGAAAAAATCAAGCCGCAGCCGATTCAAGTGGATGCTGAGCTCAATCTCGGCACGCAAGCGCTCACGCCTGCAGACGATGAAATCAACCATGTGTTGGATTACCGCAAAGTGCGCCAGATCATCATCGATGAGTGCACCGAGCGGCATATCAATCTACTCGAAAGCCTCATTGGAAAAGTCGCCTCGCGGCTGATGCAATTGCCCGGTGTGGTGGGTGTGCGCGTGAAAATTGCGAAGCTGGAGATTTTTGACGATTGCGAAGTGGCTATCGCCGTTGAAACGGGGCAGTGGTAGGTGAGCGCAGCTCAGCAGCGATCAGATCTGAGTCGTGAGAAAATCTGGCTATGAACGCCCCAGCTGACCTTCCAAAGACTGAAACCCAAGCGCTGCTGCAGCGCGACTCTTTTGAGCGCAATAAGCTTGAAAAGCGCCTGTGCCGCCAAATGGGCAAAGCGATTGTTGAATACAACATGATCGAGGAGGGCGACCGCGTGATGGTGTGCCTCTCGGGCGGGAAAGACAGCTTCACGATGCTGGATATCTTGCTCAAACTGCGTGAGCGCGCGCCGATTGATTTTGAAATCATTGCAGTCAACCTGGATCAAAAGCAGCCCGGCTTTCCGGCAGATGTGCTGCCCGCTTATCTTGAAAAGAAAGGCGTGAAATTTCATATTGAAACGCAAGACACCTATTCGGTGGTGATCGACAAAATTCCCGAGGGCAAAACGTTGTGCAGCCTCTGCTCTCGCCTGCGCCGGGGTATTTTGTATCGGGTGGCTGATGAATTGAAATGCACCAAGATTGCGCTGGGTCATCATCGCGATGATATTTTGCAAACCTTGTTTCTCAATATGTTTTTCGGCGGCCGCCTCAAAGGCATGCCGCCTAAACTCCAGAGCGATAACGGCGGGCACATCGTGATTCGCCCTCTCGCTTACGTGGATGAGCGCGACATTGTGCGTTATGCCGATTGGCAGCAATACCCGATCATTCCTTGCAACCTGTGCGGCAGCCAAGAGAATTTGCAGCGCAAGCAAATTGGCAACATGCTGAGAGATTGGCAGCGCAAATTCCCTGGCCGGCTCGATAACATGCTGCATGCGCTGCAAAACGTCGTGCCATCGCATTTGATGGACGCGAAACTTCACGACTTCAAAAGCCTCCAAGCAGATGGAATGGCTTCGCCAGAGGGCGATAAGGGGTTTGATCATGAATCATTCGATGAGTCTGATGAGAGTTGCGGCACCACGGGCGCTGCATCCGAGCGCGATGCAGCAAGCCAAGTTATTCGATTTGTTTAAAAGCCAGATTTTTAAGGCTTTTGGCAAGGTGGCCGGTGTATTATCTTCTCGGAGTGCTATATATTTAGTAGCGCTATTGATGGTTGTGCTGATGACAGGTTGCTCCGGTATGCGCATTGTGGACAGCCAAGTCAGCGCTTTTTCTAAGCTTCCTGCAGCGCCTACAGCCGGTGCAACATGGGCCTTTGAGCGCTTGCCGTCCCAGCAGAATTTAGAGGGCTCGGCAGACATTCGGCGCAGCAAGCTAGAGGCTGCCGCTACTGAGCAATTGGGCAAGCTTGGTTTTGTGGCTGCGCCGGCTGCTACATCTTCAAGCAGTGCGCAATTTACCGTACAAGTGACCGCGCGAATTCAGCGCTTTGTTCGCGGGCCTTACGACGATGCAGGCGCTTGGGGGTATCCCTATGCGCATCCCTATGTGCATCACTGGGGCGGTTTTTCGGGGCGAGATTATGTGGTGATTGGCTCTGGCCGCGTGTTTTATGCACCTCTATTTCCGCGCTATGAACAGCCTTGGTATGTGCGCGAGGTCTCGCTGTTGATTCGCGATGCCAGCAGCAAGGCCATCGTGTACGAGACGCAGGCCAAACACGAGGGCCGCTGGGCCGATGATGAAGCTGTGCTTCCCGCGATGCTCGCTGCTGCCTTGCAGGGCTTTCCCAAGCCGCCAGAGGGCAAGCGCATGGTGAACATTGAAATTCCGCGCTAGGCACTGCCGGTAGCGCTTGCTGGTTGCTAGACGGCTGCTGGCAGTTCATCCGCTCAATTGCAGTTAAAGTTAAGGCATGAATGAACATGCCGTACCGCTCATTACTCGCATCACTGCGCTTCGCCATGGCGAAACCGCTTGGAATGTTGACACCCGCATTCAAGGCCAGCTGGATATCAGTCTGAACGAGACAGGCCGCTGGCAAGCAAGCCAAGCGGGCATCGCCTTGGCTGTCGAAAGTGTGGATGCCATCATCAGCAGCGATCTCGCCCGCGCTTACGAAACCGCGCTGGCTGTGGCCAAGCATCACGGCCTCGATGTGCAGATTGACCGTGATTTGCGCGAACGTGAATTCGGTAGTTTTCAAGGCAAGACTTTTGCAGAAATTGAGGCACAGATGCCTGACGATGCCTTGCTCTGGCGCAAGCGCGTGCCAGATTTTGCACCCGGTGGTGGTGAATCGTTGCTCATCTTTCGGGAGCGCATTGTGCAGTGTTTGCGCCGGCTAGGTAGTCAATATGCTGGCAAACACATCATTGTTGTTAGCCACGGTGGTGTGATGGATATTATTTATCGCGACGCCACGCAACTTGATTTGCAAGCACCGCGCACTTGGACCTTAGGCAACGCTTCGATCAACCGTGTGCTTTTCAACGGCGAGCATTTCAGCCTCGTTGGCTGGAGTGATACAAGCCATCTTGAGACAGAAAAAACCCAAGGTTTGGATGAGCAGCATGCGTGATCTTGCTGCTTTGCAACAACTCGTTGGCCAAAGCGTGCAAAGCATCGATACGCCCGCACTTGTGATTGATCTGGATGCAATGGAGCGCAATCTAGCGCGCATGCAGAGCTACGCCAATGCGCAATGCATCAAGCTTCGGCCACATGCCAAGATGCATAAATCTGCGGTGCTGTCTAAGCTGCAAATGCAAGCAGGTGCCGTGGGCGTGTGCGTCCAAAAAGTCTCGGAAGCTGCGGCTCTGGCAGCGCAGGGCGTGAGTGATATTTATATCAGCAACGTTGTATCGTCGCTACAAAAATGTGAGCAACTCGCGCATATTTTATGCCGGCCACAAGGCGAAAATGCTTCAAAAATACGCCTTTCTGTGGCTACAGACAGTTTGCTGGGCATTCGGCACCTTGCGCAAGCTGTTGCGCGCATTGCGCCAAGTGTTGTGATGGATGTGTTCATCGAAATCGATGTGGGCCAAGCGCGATGCGGCGTAGAGCCCGGCGCAGCAGCTGTGCCGCTTGCTGAAGCGATAGCCAAGCATGCGAGTCTGCGATTTGCGGGCTTGCAGGCCTATCATGGCAGGGCGCAGCATCTGAGAGGTGCTGCACAAAGGCGCGAAGCCATCGCACAAGTGATCGGGCAAGTTCAGCTCACCACATCAGTTTTGAAAGCTGCAGGTTTTGATGTGCCGCTCGTGACAGGTGCTGGCACAGGCAGCTTCATTCATGAGGCCTGCAGCGGCGTGTATGGCGAATTGCAAGCGGGCTCTTATCTTTTCATGGATGCTGATTACGCAGCGAATGAAAAAACAGAAGATATGCCTCCATTCGAGCATGCACTTTTTGTGAAATCACAAGTCATCAGCCGGCACACCACGGCCAGTGATGATCGCGCTGTGCTTGATGCGGGCCACAAAAGCCACGCAATTGATTCAGGGTTACCGACGATTTGGCAAGGCCATCAAGCCGATTGGCAATTCTCCAACGGTGGCGATGAGCATGGCATCTTGCGCGGCAAGCGCTTGCCAGAATTAGGCGATGTGGTCTGGCTTATCCCCGGCCATTGCGATCCGACGGTGAATCTGCATGACGTGATGATGGGCGTGCGCGGTGGTTTATCAAGCGGCGTGGTGGAAAGCATGATTGAAGTCACCACGCGTGGGTGCGTTCAATAAACGCTTAAGTAGGTGCTTAAGTAGGTGCTTAAGTAGGTGCCTAAATACGCACATCAGCCCGTGAACAAATCGCTGGCGGATTTTGGCGGCATCACGCCCAGATGCCGGTAAGCAGCCAGCGTAGCAATCCGCCCACGTGGGCTGCGCTGCAAATAACCTTGTTGGATGAGATAGGGCTCAATCACATCTTCAATCGTGCCGGCCTCTTCGCCAATACTGGCGGCGATGTTGTCGAGGCCAACGGGCCCGCCATCGAAACGATGCACCAAGGCTTCGAGCAATTTTCTGTCCATCACATCAAAGCCTTGTGGATCGACATCTAGCATGGCGAGCGCTTTTGATGCAATGTCCTGCGTGATCGTGCCGTCGCCTTTCACATCGGCGTAGTCTCGCACGCGGCGCAAGAGCCGGTTGGCGATGCGCGGTGTGCCGCGAGAGCGGCGGGCGATCTCTAGGCCGCCATCGCCTTGCAGCGGGCAATCGAGCAGCTTCGCGCTGCGCGTCACGATTTTGGTGAGTTCTTCTGTCGTGTAGAACTCCAGCCGCGCCACGATGCCAAAACGATCACGCAGCGGATTGGTAAGCATGCCGGCGCGGGTGGTCGCGCCCACCAGCGTGAAAGGCTGCAAATCGAGCTTGATCGAGCGCGCCGCTGGGCCTTCGCCGATCATGATGTCGATTTTGTAATCTTCCAGCGCGGGGTAGAGAATCTCTTCTACCACGGGGGAGAGGCGATGGATCTCGTCGATGAAGAGCACATCGTTTTTTTCAAGATTCGTGAGCAGCGCCGCCAAATCTTTTGGCTTCTCCAGAACTGGGCCGCTGGTCTGCCGCAGATTCACGCCCAGCTCGGCGGCCACGATGTGTGAGAGCGTCGTTTTGCCCAAGCCCGGTGGGCCAAAGAGCAACACATGATCGAGTGCCTCGCCGCGCTTTTTGGCCGCCCCAATAAAAATCTCCAACTGCTCGCGTACTTTGGTTTGGCCCACGTAATCATCTAAGAGCTTCGGGCGCAAAGCACGCTCAATCGCTTCTTCTTGGGGAGAAACAGGTGAAGCGGAGATGACGCGCGGCGAAGATGACGCAGATGAGGAGAAGTTATCGGTTTGGATGGTCATGCGCTCACCAATCCAATGATGTCATTCAGTTCAGCGCACACCAATTTAAAGGTAGCTTCTTTAACCTTGCCCCAAGGATGCGGGCGTGCGCCGCGATGCAACCAATCGAAACTCTTGGGTTGGTTGCAAAGAATATAGCTGGGCTCGCTAGTTGCCTTGCTATTGTCAATAGCAAACGGGTTGGTTGCGTTGTGGGCCGCGCTCGACATGTGCAGGCCAATCACCATATTGGTTTTAGCGTTGTAAATCTTTGGCGAAAGCACCAGCATGGGATGCAGGTCTTTCATTTCTTTGCCTGCTTGTGGATTGAAATTAATCCAAATAATGTCTTTGCGATCTGGAGTCCAGCCCTTCAACGCCGTGCTCATTGGCGGGCACCAAACTCAGCGCCCACTGCGCGACCATCCATGATCTCGCCGCCGTGAATCGCAGGATCGTAAGCTTTGAGCTTTTGCGCCAAGGTCTGACGAGCCGGTTTGGCCACCAATTCGAGGCGACCTTTACTCACTTGGTTGACTTGCAATGGCGTGTCTGGCGTTACGCCCATGGCTTGCATCAGTTGGCGACTGAGGCGAATACCGTGGCTGTTGCCCCAAGTGGTTATGGAGAGTGTGTTCATCGTGCAAGTATATCCCATTGGATATACTTGCGCAAACTGGAGCTGCGTTACTTGACCAATGCCCAGCCGCGCTCGATCATGCATTGCTCATGAAGTGAGCGACGGGTTTCGACGGCAACGGAGCACCACGCAAAATCGCGTTTCATGACTTGCAGGCCACGGTCGCCGCGCAGGTCTTGCCATTTAATTTCGGAAAACGATTCGGGCAAGCTAGTGCATGCGGTCAAGACAAGAGCTAGCGTGATCAGAAAAAAGGTTTGTTTCATCTAGGCATCCTACTTCGCCAAAGCCTTCAGTGCAAGCTTAATACCTTCGCTCACCTCCGCATCTTTCGGCAGAGCCTTGAGCGCCAGCGTCGCTTCTTTGTCGCTGTATCCGAGCGCGATCAAGGCTTGCAAGATATCACTTTGCGCGTCGTTTTGAATCGACGCACCTGCGCCAATATCCGCGCCAAGTTTGCCTTTGAGTTCCAAGAGCAAGCGCTCGGCGGTTTTTTTGCCGATACCGGGCACTTTGGTCAGGCGCGTGGCGTCTTGCAGGGTGATG